>NZ_CP059202.1:0-312014 GCF_014251815.1 Blattabacterium cuenoti | reverse complement strand
TTTCTGGAGAAATCACAAGTGAAGATATACTAAAAAATATTTTTTCAAAATTTTGCATTGGAAAATAAGATTTATCAATTAATTAATTATGTCGCTACATTCTGTTAGAGTTCGTTTTGCTCCTAGTCCTACAGGGCCACTTCATTTAGGTGGAATCAGAACAGCATTATATAACTATCTTTTTGCTAAAAAATATGGTGGAACATTTATTCTTAGAATAGAAGATACTGATAGAAAAAGATTTGTTGAGAATTCTGAATCATATATTTTGGAAACATTAAAATGGTGCCACATAGAACCTGATGAAGGAGTTGGATATGGAGGGCCTTATTCTCCTTATTATCAATCTAAAAGAAGTAATATTTATCGTATGTATATTAATAAATTACTCAAAAAAGGGTATGCTTATTATGCATTTGATACAAATCAAGATATTGATAAAAAAATAAAAGAATGGAATCATCGTGGGTTAGTTTTTTCTTATAATTATAAAAACAGAATGAATATGAATAATTCGTTAACTATAACGAAAGAGCAATTACATGATAAACTGCAGTCTTGTTCTTATGTGATTCGATTTAAAATAAAACCTGGAGAAAAATTGAAAATGTATGATATCATACATGGCAATATAATTGTGAATACAGATCACCTAGACGATAAAATTTTATTAAAATCGGATGGAGGAGCTACTTATCATTTAGCTAATACAATAGACGATCATTTAATGAAAATTACTCATGTGATCAGAGGAGAAGAATGGATCCCATCTATGTCTTTACATTTATTGTTATATAGGGCTTTAGATTGGACTCCTCCTCATTTTGCACATTTGCCTTTAATTTTGAAAAATAATGGAAAAGGAAAAATTAGTAAAAGAAATACAGATAGTTCAAATTTTCCTATATATCCTATACAATGGAAAACTCCAAAAACTATTATACCAGGATATAGGGAATTAGGTTATTTACCAGAAGCATTTGTGAATATGTTAGCTTTATTAGGATGGAATCCTGGAGGAAAAAGGGAAATTTTCTCTTTACAAGAATTAATCAATTTATTTTCTTTAGAAAGAATAACTAAATCTAGTGTTTATTTTGATATTAAAAAAGCAAATTGGTTCAATAAAAAACATTTAAATGAAAAAGAGGAAGAAATATTTTCATTTCTTTTCAAAGAAATCAAAACACGTTCTATTTTCTGTAAAAAAGATTATTTATGGAAAGTAATCCATTTAACAATGGATAGAATTCATTTTATTCATGAAATATGGGAACATTCTTTTTATTTTTTTATTTCTCCTAGTTTTTATGAAGACAATTTTTTTAAAAAAATTTGTCATGAAAATACCATTATTCAATTGGAGAAAGCAAAAATACTATTATATGATATAAATCAATTTACGTCTGTATATTTAAGGTTTTTGTTTCAAAAAATAAAAAATAAACATAAAATCATGCAATTACTTCGTTTATCTTTAGTGGGTTCCCTAAAAGGAATTGATGTTTTCATAATTTTAGAAATGCTAGGAAAAGAGGAAAGTATAAAACGTATTCAAGAATTGATCAATCAAATAAAAGAAAAAATATAGAATATTTTTGAAAAAAGAATATAAAAATATAGATTTACATTTAAAAAAATTCAATGTTTAAACATTATGAAAATATCATAATAATAACTCCTATATTATCTGATGATCAAGCAAAAGAAACAGCAAAAGAATACGAAAATTATATCATGCAAAAAAAAGGAAAAATTATTCATCAGGAACATTGGGGATTAAAAAAATTCGCTTATCCTATTCAAAAAAAACAAAGCGGTTGTTATCACTTATTTGAATTTTTGTTTAATTCTGATTCAGTTTCTAATTTTGAATTGAAATTAAGACAGGATGAGCGCGTTTTACGTTTTTTAACTGTAAAATTAAATAAATATGGAATAGAATATGCTGAAAGGAGAAGAAAAAAATTCTTAAAAAAAGATGAATAATTATGACATTAGAAGAAACCCATCAACAGACAAAACAAGGAGGAGAGAATGAATTAAGATATTTATCTCCTATTAAAATAGAAACTAAAGTAGAAAAAAAATATTGTTTCTTTGAACAAAGAAATATTAAATATATAGATTATAAAGATCCTACTTTTTTAATAAAATTTCTGAATGCGCAAGGAAAAATTTTACCACGTCGTATTACAGGCACTTTACAAAAAAATCAAAATAAATTAAATGCGGCTATTAAGAGATGTAGACAGATTGGTCTATTACCTTTTGTTACAGACGATTTAAGATAAAATGAAAATTATTCTCAAAGAAGACGTAGAAAATTTAGGGTTTCAATATGATGAATTAGATGTAAAACCAGGTTATGCAAGAAACTATCTAATTCCTAAAGGATATGCTGTTTTAGCGTTACCTGGAATTATAAAAAGTACTCATGAAATATTGAAACAACGTTCTAAAAAAGAAAGTTTTTTAATTGAAAAATCGAAAGATATAGAAGAAAAACTAAAAAAATTAACTATTAAAATACCAGTTAAAGTAAGTAAAGGAGGAAAACTTTTCGGATCAATTAATAATCAGTATCTGATGAAAGTTTTGAATGAAAAAGGAATCTCTATAGATAAAAAATTTATTAGAATTCCTGGAAATAAAATTATTAAAACAATAGGAAAATATCAGGCAAGTATTCGTTTACATCGTAAACGCGAGTTTACGTTAAATTTTGAAGTATTCTCATCTTCTTCCCAAGAAAGTATCATATAATAAAAACAAATTGAGTAACACAATGATAATTGTAATAAACCAAGATGATATTTTTAAAATTATACCATTGACAAATGATCCCATTTTTTCATAATCTCCTGTAAAATTCACTAATGGGATAATAGCAAAGCTGAGTTGTATTGATAAAATGATTTGACTAATTATCAATAATTCAGTTGTCCCCTTTTCTCCATAAACAATAGAGACGATCATAGCTGGAACAATAGCCAGAAGTCTTGTGATTAATCTTCGAATCCAAGGTTTTAGTTTTATATTCAGAAATCCTTCCATAACTATTTGTCCAGCTAAAGTTCCAGTTAATGTTGAATTTTGTCCTGATGCTAATAAAGCTAATGCAAAAAAAACTCCAGCTAAGCTAGACCCTAGTATAGGAGTTAGAAGTTTATGTGCATCCATAATATCTGCAACTTCTGTATGTCCAGCTTTATGAAAAGTGGCTGCAGATATAATTAATATAGCAGCATTGATAAAAAATGCTAAGGATAAAGATAAAGTGCTGTCTATGGTCGCATATTTTATCGCCATTTTTTTTCCTTCAATAGTACGTGGATAATTTCTGGTTTGTATGATACTTGAGTGAAGATAAAGATTGTGAGGCATTACCGTGGCTCCTAATATTCCTATAGATATATAAAAAGAATGCGAGTTTTTCATAATTTCAGGATCAGGAATAATTCCTTTTAGGATGGGAAAAATTTCAGGTTTTGAACTAATAATTTCAAAACTAAAACAAACTAAAATTGTAAAAATTAAAACAGCGACTACACTTTCAATGTATCTAAACCCTTTATATTGGAAGAATAGAATAATTAAAACATCTATAGCTGTAATTAATACCCCCCATGTAATAGGAATCCCCAAAAGTAATTTTAAGGCTAATACAGTCCCAATGATTTCAGCTAAATCACAAGCTGCAATAGCGATTTCACATAAAATCCATAGAATAAAACTAATAAAGGGAGAATAATGATCTCTACAAGCTTGTGCTAAATCTCTTTCACAAACAATTCCTAATTTTAAAGCTAAATGTTGTAAAATAATAGCAAAAAAATTTGATATAAAAATAACGGATAAAAGCATATAACCAAATTTGGCCCCTCCAGCAATGTCTGTCGCCCAATTTCCTGGATCCATATATCCTACAGCAATCAATAATCCTGGACCAGTAAAAGCAAAAAGTTTTTTCCATATTCCTTTCTGTTGAGGAACAGAAACGGAAGAAAAAACTTCAGAAAGAGAAGGGCGCTTGTTTTCATTCCTCCATCCTATAGAAGATTTTTTCTTTTTCATAATGAAATAAAATAGTAGAATACGAAAATATAAAGTTAACCGTTTTCATCTTTTATTTTTATTGTCAATTCATAGTTGACATTTAATCATTTCAATTTAATCTATAAAAAAATTAAAAAAATTGTATAAAATAGAATAATTTTTTATATTTGCTTCAAATTTTATCGCTTGATTGATAGTGATTCAATCTTTTTTTTATTCTTTTTTTTTGTATTTGTTTTGATTTCATGAAAAAAATAGCGATACAAGGAGTTAAGGGGTGTTTTCATCATGCAGCTGTTTCCAGATATTTTGAAGGATGTAATTATAAGTTGATGGAATGCACTTCTTTTAGGGAATTGGTAACTTGCGTTGCAAAATCTGATGTAGATGTTGGAGTTATGGCTATAGAAAATAGCATAGCGGGAACAATTCTGACAAATTACAGTCTTTTATCCGAATATAATTTAAAAATAGTGGGAGAAGTGTATATGCCAATACAACATCATCTCATGGCTTACCCTGGACAAAATATAAAAGATATTCAAGAAATATATTCTCATCCTATGGCTATTTTACAATGTGAATTGTTTATAGATGCACATCCTGATATAAAAATATCAGAATATTCAGATACAGCTGCTGCTGCTAAATATATTTCTACATGCAAAAAAAAAGGTTTGGCTGCAATAGCATCTGAAAATGCAGCTAAAGAATATGATTTAGAGATTCTTTCCAAGAATATACAAACTATTGCTAGTAATTTTACTAGATTTTTTATTATTACAAATTATTATCAAGAAAAAAATGATTCTTTTAACAAAGCTTCACTAATATTTAAAATATTGCACACTACTGGTAGTTTATCTCAAATATTGAGTATGATATCTAGTCTTGGGATTAACATGACGAAAATACAATCCATTCCTATAATACAAAGACCTTGGGAATATTCATTTTATGTGGATATTATATTTAACAATATAAAAGATTATGAAAAAATGAAAAAAAAAATACAAAAAATTCCTTGTCTTCATCAATTATATGTTATGGGAGAATATAAAAATGGTAGAATAAGATCCTAATGATTGCAGCAGCTAAAAGAACGTATCAAATATCGGAATATTTTTTTTCAGAGAAAATGAAGAAAATTCATAGTCTTGAAAAAAAGGGGATAAAAATCATTAATTTGGGAATTGGAAATCCTGATATTCTTCCCCCATATGGGGTGGTACATAAAATGAAAAAAGCGTCAGAATTAAAGCATGCTAATACTTATCAAAGCTATATTGGAATTGAACCTCTAAGAAATTCTATTTCTAATTGGTATAAAAAAGTATATCAAGTTGATGTTAATCCTAACAATGAAATTTTGCCGTTAATGGGTTCTAAGGAAGGAATTATGCATATAAGTATGTCTTATTTAGATCAAGGGGATGAGGTATTAATTCCGGACCCTGGATATCCTACTTATTCCTCTGTATCAAAACTTTTGGAAGCAAAAATTATTTATTATGATCTTTATGAGGATGAAAATTGGATTCCAAGATTGGAAAATCTGTCTGGAACAAAAGCAAAGATGATGTGGATTAATTATCCTCACATGCCTACAGGAGCTACAATTTCTTTTGAAGAATTAAAAAAAATCGTTCTATTTGCAAAAAAAAATCGTGTATTACTCATTTATGATAACCCTTATAGTTTTATCTTAAATCAAGAACGTCCTTTAAGTATTTTTAACGTAAAAGGGGCAAAAGATATAGCTTTGGAATTAAATTCTTTAAGTAAAAGTCACAATATGCCTGGTTGGCGTATCGGAATGATAATAGGAAAAAAAGAATTTATTCGTAATATATTGAAGATAAAAAGTCAAATGGATTCTGGTATGTATTATCCAATACAAATTGGAGCCATAGAAGCCATGAAACATGATTCAAAATGGTTTGAAAAACTTAATAGAGAGTATTTTCAAAGAAGAAAAATAATATGGGAGATATGTGATTATTTACATTTAAAATATGCCAAAGAAAATTCTGGAATATTTGTTTGGGCAAAAATCACCGGTGCAGATAAAAATGATCATATATGGTCAGAAAATTTTTTAAAAACTTATCACATATTTGTCACACCTGGTAGAGTGTTTGGTCGTAATGGAAGAGGATATATAAGGTTTTCTATGTGTTGTCCAATAAAAGTTTTGGAACAGGCAAAAAATAGAATTTTTTCATGAATATTGGAATAATAGGATTAGGATTGATTGGGGGATCTATTGGTTTAGGATTAAGAAAATCAAATTTTGGCGATAAATTTCTAGGAATAGATTCTAATAAAGAAAATGCTTTGCATGCTGTAAAACTTGGAATTGTAGACGATATTATTCCTTTACAGGATCTCATTATGCAATCTTCAGTAATTATTTTATCTATTCCCGTAGATGGAATAGAAAAAATAATTACAAGTATTCTGAATAGAATCAATATGGATACAGTTATTTTAGATACAGGATCCACTAAGTATGATATTTATAATAGGATTTTTTCTCATCCTAAAAGGAGTCGTTTTGTTGCCACACACCCTATTGCAGGAATTGAAAATTCTGGTCCTATTTCAGCTCATCCTGATTTATTTTATAAAAAAAAATGTATCATTTGTGATTCTGAACTTAGTGCTCCAGATGCAATGGACGTAGTGAAAAAAATATATTCTATTATGAACATGCGTATGATTTATATGACTTCTAAAGAACATGATTTATATATTGCCTATATATCTCATTTACCTCATGTAGTTTCCTTTGCTTTAGCTAGTACAGTTTTAAAAAAATTTAAAAATAAAGAAAAAATTTTTAATAATATGATGGGGAGTGGATTGGATTCAACTACACGTTTAGCAAAAAGTAAGCCTGAAACATGGTTGCCTATTTTTATTTCGAATAGAGTGAATCTGATTCAAGCTGTAGATTTTTATATTGATCATTTAAATAAATTTCGTAATCATTTAATAAACAAAGAATTTCATGAAATCAATCAATATATGAAAAAAGCAAACAATATAAAAAATAAAAAAAAATATGTGTAAATTAAATGTATTGTGATGGAAAAATTGAATAGTAGCATAGATAGATCTTGGATTGATAAGTGGAATCAACCTTTCATTCTGTCTGGTCCTTGTAGTGCAGAAAGTGAGCAACAAATATTAGAAACAGCCAATAGACTGAATCCCTCCTATGTTCAAGCATTTAGAGCTGGAATATGGAAACCTAGAACCAAGCCTAACAATTTCGAAGGAATTGGAAAAAAAGGACTGGAATGGCTACATAAGGTTAAAAATAGCACAGGATTAATGGTGGCTACAGAAGTAGCAAATGCAGAACATGTGAAATTATCCATTTCTTTTGGAATAGATATTCTTTGGATAGGAGCTAGAAGTACAGCTAGTCCTTTTACAATTCAAGAAATAGCGGACGCTCTGGAACTGGAAGGAGCAAATAATAAAATCATTTTGGTTAAAAACCCGATTCATCCTGATATGGAATTGTGGATAGGAGCTTTAGAACGTTTATTGAGAAAAGGGATTAGAAAATTAGGAGTCATACACCGTGGATTTTATACCTATAAAAACTCAAAATATCGTAATCAACCTAATTGGAATCTTTTATTAAATTTTAGGAGTCTTCTTCCTAGAATTCCTATTCTATGTGATCCTTCACATATTTGTGGAAATAAAGAAGGAATTTTAGATATAGCAAAAAAAGCTTATCATTTTCAATATGAAGGATTGATGATAGAAAGTCATTGTGATCCAGATCATGCTTGGAGTGATGCTCAACAACAAATCACACCTGAAAATCTTTTGGAAATGTTAAAAGAATTAACATATATTGAAAAATGTGATCAAAAAAGTGAAAGACATTTAGATTCTTTTCGAATTTTAATTGATGAACTAGATGAAAATCTTATTGCGCTTTTGTCCGAAAGAATGAACATTTCAAAAAAATTAGGATCTTTGAAAAGATCTTCAGATATTGCGATTTTTCAACCCAGAAGATGGAAAGATATTATGAAAAAGTCTTTGACTTTAGGGAAAAGTTTAGGGATTTCTGAAGAATTTATTGAAGGAGTTTTTAAACTATTGCATCAAGAATCTATAAAAATTCAGAATCAAATTAAGTAAATCATTATAAAAATACTTCTTAAGTTTAGTCCTAAAATGACTTATTTATTTACTAGCGAATCTGTTTCAGAAGGTCATCCTGATAAAATTTCAGATCAAATATCTGATTCTATATTAGATCATTTTTTAGCATGTGATCCAAATGCAAAAGTAGCTATAGAAACGTTAGTCACTACGGGACAAATTATATTAGCTGGAGAAATTAATTCTAAAGCCTGGGTTAATGTTAATAAAATAGCGCGTAATATACTTAGGAAAATAGGATATACTAAAAATGAATATAGATTTCATGCAGATTCTTGTGGAGTTATTTCTTCTATTCAAGAACAATCTCCAGATTTATTAGAGGGAATTCAAAAATCAAAAAAAGAAGAACAAGGATCTGGAGATCAAGGTATTGTTTTCGGTTATGCTGTAAAAGAAACGGAGAATTATATGCCTTTATCATTGGAGCTGTCACATCATATATTAAGGGAACTTTCATATATTCGAAATGAAGGAGAACAAATGACTTATTTACGTCCAGATGCAAAATCTCAAGTCACTTTGGAATATTCTAAAACTAATATTCCGATACATATTCACGCTATAGTCATTTCAACTCAACATGACGAATTTGATACGAAAGAAAAAATGCATCAACGTATAGTTGATGATGTTAAAAATATTCTTATTCCAAGAGTAATGAATAATAATATAAAAAATAATGTAAAAAAATTGTTTACAAATAAAACAAAGTATTACATCAATTCAACAGGTAAATTTGTCACAGGAGGCCCTCATGGTGATACCGGGATAACCGGTAGAAAGATTATAGTAGATACTTATGGAGGAAAAGGATCTCATGGAGGAGGAGCTTTTTCTGGAAAAGATCCATCTAAAATGGATAGATCTGGAGCTTATGCCGCTAGACATATAGCCAAAAATTTGGTAGCAGCAGGAATTTCAGATGAATTGCTGATACAAATCTCTTATGCTGCAGGTATTGCGGAACCTATAGGAATTTTTGTCAATACCTATGGAAAATCAAAAATAGATAACGAAAATATTGCATTGAATATCAAGAAAATTTTCGATCTACGTCCTTATGCTATAGAAAAAAGATTAAAATTGCGTAACCCAATATATGAAGAAACATCTGTGTATGGACATATGGGACGAACTCCAAAAAAAGTGTATAAGTCTTTTTTGGATATAGAAGGGAATCAAAAGAAACAAGAAGTAGAACTTTTCACATGGGAAAAGCTGGACTATTTATCCGTTATAAAAGATATTTTCAAATAATAGGTATTTTTAGTTAAATATTTTAACTATGTCTTATAATTTATTGAAAGGAAAAAAAGGGATTATATTTGGAGCTTTGGATGAGAATTCTATTGCTTGGAAGGTAGCAATACGTGCTTATGAAGAAAAAGCATCTTTTGTCTTAACCAACACCCCATCCTCTTTAAGGATAGGTAAAACTTATGAATTATCTCATAAAACAAAATCCATGGTGATCCCAGCAGATGCGACTTCCATACAAGATCTTGATATTTTATTTCAAAAAACATTAGATCATTTCGGAGGAAAAATAGATTTTTTGTTGCATTCTATAGCTATGTCTATGAATATACGAAAGGATTTAACTTATACTTCTTTAAACTATGAATTTTTAAGAAAAGGGTGGGATATATCTGCTGTCTCTTTCCATAAGATTATGCAAACAGCTTGGAATAAAAAAGCTATGAATAAATGGGGTTCGATTGTAGCTATAACATATATTGCTTCTCAACGAAGTTTTCCGCATTATGGAGATATGTCAGATTATAAATCTTATTTAGAAAGTATTACACGTAATTTTGGCTATCATTGGGGTAAAAAAGAAAAAGTACGGGTGAATACTGTATCACAATCTCCTTGTATAACACGAGCATCAAAAAACATTAAAGGCTTTGATCAACTTTTAATATTATCTGAAAAAATATCTCCGTTAGGAAACGCTTCTGCAGAAGATTGCGCTAACTATGTTATTGCACTTTTTTCAGATTTAACAAGAAAAGTAACTATGCAAAATTTATATCATGATGGAGGATTTTCTCATACTGGAATTTGTGAAGCTATGATTACAAAAAATACATAATATGAAAAAAATTATAGCTCCATCCTTATTTTCTGCCAATTTAGCTTTTTTATATCGTGATATAGAAATGTTGAATCAAAGTGAGGCAGATTGGTTTCATATTGATATAATGGATACCTCTTTTGTTCCTAATATTTCTTTTGGATTTTTGTTTACTAAATATGTTAGAAAATATTCTAATAAACCCATGGATGTGCATTTAATGGTTTTACAACCAGAACGTTATATAGAAGAATTGAAATATTGTGGAACCGATCATTTACATATTCATTATGAAGCTTGCATTCACTTAAACAAAACTATTTATTCTATTAAAAAAAATGGAATGAAGGTAGGAGTAGCTGTGAATCCACATACTCCAATTTTTCTTTTACAAGACATTATTAATGATATAGATTTTGTTTTATTGATGAGTGTGAATCCTGGTTATAGTGGACAAAAATTTATTCATAAAACATATCAAAAATTAGAAGATACTAAAAATTTAATTTTAAAAAAAGATTCATCTGCTCTTATAGAAGTAGATGGAGGAATTAATTTAAAAAACTATTCTTTATTATTCAAAAATGGAGCAGATATATTAGTGGCAGGAACCACAATTTTTTCTAACTCTAATCCAAAAGAAATTATTCATAGAATGAAATTAGAAAATTAAACATTATTATGATTTCTAAAGAAACTACAAAAAAAATACTTTCTGTTTCTTGTATAGAAGATGTTATTGGAGATTTTGTAGAATTAAAAAAGAGTGGCTTTAATTATAGAGGATTAAGTCCTTTTTCTAATGAAAAAACACCTTCTCTTATAGTTTCTCCTACGAAAAAAATATGGAAAGATTTTAGTTCTGGAAAAGGAGGAAATGTTATCACTTTTCTTATGCAACATGAACATTTTACTTATGAGGAATCGTTATGTTTTCTTGCCAAAAAATATGATATCGAAATTAATTATATAAACAATAAAAAATCTCAAGAGGAAGAGGAATATGAAAAATTATATTCGATACAAGATTATGCAAAACGTTTTTTTATTTATCAATTACATTTTACTAAAGAAGGACGAGATTATGGGTTGAATTATTTAATTCAAAAAAGAAATTTTGATGCAAAAATAATTCAAAAATTTGAATTAGGATATGCCCCTATTTATTGCAAATTACTAACAGAAACCGCGTTAAAAAAAGGATTTAAAATACGGGATATAAAAAAATCTGGATTTACTGTTTTCAGAAAAAACAATCATTTTTTTGATTGTTTTCGTAAACGTGTAATGTTCCCAATACATAATTTATCAGGAAAAGTTATCGGTTTTGGAGGTAGAAATATTGATTCTAAATATTCTACTAAATATATCAATTCATCAGAAAGTAATATTTTTCAAAAAAGTAAAATTTTATATGGTTTATTTCAAGCTAAAAAAAATATTATAAAAGATAATTTTTGCTATTTGGTGGAAGGATATACTGATGTTATTTCTTTACATCAATCTGGTATCAAAAATGTAGTTTCTTCTTCTGGTATTTCACTTACCGTAGATCAAATCCTATTGATAAAAAAATTTACAAAAAATATTGTTCTTTTTTATGATGGAGATCATTCTGGAATTAAAGCTTCTTTAAGAGGAATTAATATGATATTAGAACAAGAAATGAATTTACGTATATTATTTCTTTCTAACGGGGAAGATCCCGATTTTATATCCCAAAAATATTCTGTTTCTCAACTCAGAGAGTTTGTATCAAAAAATAGTTACAATTTTGTTTCCTTTAAACAAAAAATATATGAAAAATACCATAAAGATGACCCCATAAAAAAATCATTTTTAGTGAAAAATATTTTGAATAGTATTTCAAAAATACCTAATGTTATTCAAAAGGAATTGTATCTGCAAGAGGCTTCCAAAGTCCTAGATATTCGTAAAAAAATCTTGATTTCTGAATTACAGAGAATAAACGATAAAAATATATATAAGCTTAGTCCAGTTAAGGTTAAAGAAAATCCTACGTTTTTTACAAAAAAAATCAACACTATTCTTGTTCTTGAAGAAGAATTAATTCAATTGATTTTAAATTATGGAAATCAAATCATAAAAATAAAAGAACACAACACAACAGTTTTAGAAGAACTATTGCACGTTTTTAAATGCTGGAATTTTCGTTTTTCTTTGAAAAGAAATCAAGAAATTTTTGATAAAATTTGTTTCAAAAAAAACAAAAAAGATTTATCAAATTTTCAAAGAAAATTTTATTCATTATCTAAATGGAATAAAAAAGGAATCCAAGTTTCCTCTAAAGAGGATCACATAAATCAATATATTCATGATATTTTATTGAGATATAAATCTTTATATATTTCTAAATTGATTCAAAAAGAAGTCATACATTATCATAATTCTCTTTCAAAAGAGAAAGCTAGAAAAGCTTTTTTAAAAAAAATTATGCATTTAACAAATATAAAAAATGAACTTCATAAAAAATTACATAGATATGTGTGATTCTTTTTTTTTCTATTATACATAATAGAAAAATTATTTTTTTCTTCTTTTAAGTTTTGGTAAATTCGTGACATAAACACGTATAAAAAATGAATACATTAATTTCAAAAAAAGCGCCTAATTTTACGGCTAGTGCGGTTTTAAATGGTAAAGAAATTGTACAGAATTTTACTTTAGAACAATTTAAAGGAAGGAAGTATGTTTTGCTTTTTTTTTATCCTAAAGATTTTACTTTTGTTTGTCCTACAGAAATATATGCATTTCAAGAAAAAATTAAGGATTTTGAAATGAGAAATGTACAAATTATTGCTATATCTACGGATACAGAACAATCTCATTGGGCTTGGCTGAATATGCCAAAAGAAAAAGGTGGAATACATGGGGTTACTTACCCTATTGTTTCTGATATCAATAAAACTATATCTCATAACTATGGAGTATTGTCTGGAGATTGGATTTGCAATAATGAAGGATTGAAGGCAACGGGAGAACTTGTTGCTTATAGAGGATTATTTTTAATAGATAAAGAAGGGATAATAAGACATCTTTTAATTAATGATTTTCCTTTAGGGAGAAATGTGCATGAAGCTATTCGTATGATAGACGCCCTTCAACATAACGAAAAAAGTGGAGAAGTCTGTCCTGCAAATTGGAAAAAAGGAAAAACAGCTATAAAAGCTAGTCATAGCGGAATTGAAGATTTTTTTTCATCCCAAAATAGATGTTGAAAAAAAAAGTAGCATTTTATACTATGGGGTGTAAACTCAATTACGCAGAGACTTCTACCATAGCAAGAAAGTTTTCTAACTTGTATTATCAACATGTTCCTTTCAAAAGTTATGCAGATATTTATGTAATCAATAGTTGCTCTGTAACAAGAAATGCAGAAATTGAATTGAAGCATATTGTTCGTACTGTTAAAAATTCAAAAGCTTTTGTTGTAGCAATAGGGTGTTATGCTCAACTTAATCCTAAAAAAGTATCTTCTATTATTGGAATAGATCTCGTTTTAGGCTATGAAGAAAAATTTAAAATCATAGATTATATTAATAATAGAGAATGGTTTTTGAAAAAAAAATATTATGCAAAGATTACTTCAAAAAAAACTTATTTTCCATCGTTTTCTATTGGAGATAGAACTCGTTCCTTTTTAAAAATCCAGGATGGATGTGACTATAAATGCAGTTATTGCATAATTCCTATGTCAAGAGGAGTTTCTCGTTCTGAGAGTATGGAAAATATATTGAAAAATATTAGATTTCTTTTTAAAAAAGGAGTTAAAGAAATAGTGTTAACAGGTATCAATATAGGCGATTATGGAAAAAATGTATATGGAGAAAATAGACGATTATATACATTTTTTGATTTAATACAAGCTATAGATCAAATACAAGAGAAAGGTAGAATCCGTTTATCTTCTATAGAACCTAATTTGCTTAAAAATGAATGTATTGAATTTTTGTCTAAAAGTAAACATTTTGTTCCTCATTTTCATATTCCTTTACAGTCTGGGAGCAACGATATTTTGGGAAAAATGCATAGACGTTACAAACTAGAACTTTATAAAGAAAAAGTAGAAAAAATTCGGGATCTCATGCCAGACGCTTATATAGGTTCAGATATTATTGTTGGTTTTCCTGGAGAAACACATAAACATTTTGTGGAAACTTATCATTTTTTGAAAAAATTAGAAATTTCATCTTTACACATATTTACCTATTCTCCTAGACCAAATACAAAATCCAATACGATACAGGAAAATGTATCTAAAAAAATACAATGGAAACGGAATCAAATTTTGAGAATCCTTTCAAGTAAAAAATATCGTTTTTTTTGTAAAAAACAAATTTATACGAAAAAAACCGTTTTATTTGAAAAAAATCATCACAATAAAGAATATTTGTATGGATATACAGAAAATTATATTCGAACTAAGATGTCATCAAACTCATATCATTCTTCTATATATGAAAATACATTACAAGATGTGTTGATTACAAAAATAGATAAAGATGGAATTATGATAGCAGAACTAATAAAATAAATTAAGAATCCAATTTTTTAGTCGTATTTATATTGATAAATTCCACATCAAAAATTTCTTGAAAAGATTTTTTAACCATATGTTTGACCTCTTGAAAAGAAATATCATTTTTTTTCAATTCTTTTTTTAAAGAAGTTACTTCTTGATTGTAAATTCCACAAGGAACAATATGATTGAAATACTGTAAATCTGTATTTACATTTAAAGCAAATCCATGCATAGTTACCCAACGACTCATTCTAATTCCTATTGCACATATTTTTCTTGATTTTCCGTTTTTTACATTCTTAAGCCAAACTCCTGTTTTTCCTTTTTCTCGTTCTCCCTTTATTTCATAATTTTTCCATAAAAAATGGATAATTACTTCTTCTAAAAGACGAAGATATTTATGAATATCCGTAAAAAAATAATCCATATTTAAGATAGGATATCCTATCAATTGACCAGGCCCATGGTAAGTGATGTCACCCCCTCTATCTGTTTGATAAAAAGAAACATTTATTTTTTTTAAAAAATCTGACGAAACTAACAAATGTTTATCTTTTTTACCATTTTTACCTATAGTATATACATGAGGATGCTCTACAAATAGAAAATATCCTGCTTTTTGAGCAGATATATTATTTCTTTTTTCTTGTATAATATTATCAAATAATATTTTCTGATATTTCCAAGTTTTTTGATATTCCTTTTTTCCTAAATCTTCGAAAAAAAGTATTTTTTTTTTCATAACTAAAATTTATATAATAGAAAAAACAAATGTACCTTCGTTTTATTCAATTCGTTTGTTTCGTATGAGGGACCTAGCCTATTTATCAGAACAACAAATTATACGAAGAAAAAAACTAGATAAACTGAAATTGTTGGGAATCAATCCTTATCCTTCAGAAGAATATGTTGTAACTACTACCATTTATAATATACGAAAAAATTTCACGGAAAAAGAAACTATAAGCATAGCTGGACGGTTAATGCGTTTACGTATTTTAGGAAAAGCTTCTTTTGGAGAGATTAAAGATCATACGGGTTGTATGCAAATATATTTTACTCAGGATCATTTATTTTTATCTTCGAATCAAAGAATAAAAAAAGAGGATGCTTACAATATTTTTTTAAAAAAACTTATAGATATAGGAGATATTATTGGAATCAAAGGTGTTTTATTTAAGACAAAAATGAATGAAATAACCATACATGTTCATCAATTTACTTTATTATCCAAATCTATACGACCCTTACCACAAGTAAAAATAGATAGAAATAAAAAAATATATGATGCTTTTTCCAATACGGAACAACGTTATCGTATGCGTTATGTAGATCTTATTGTCAATGATCATGTAAAAGAAATTTTTTTAAAACGGACTCGCATCATCCAAAAAATAAGAGATTTTTTGGATGATAAAGGATATTTAGAAGTAGATACACCTATTCTGCAATCTATTCCTGGAGGAGCTATAGCTCGTCCTTTTGAAACATATCATAACACATTGGGAATTCCATTATATTTACGTATAGCTAATGAACTTTATTTGAAAAGACTGATCGTTGGTGGATTTCATGGGGTATATGAATTTTCTAGAAATTTCAGAAACGAGGGAATGGATCGTATTCATAATCCAGAATTTACTGTATTAGAACTTTATGTCGCTTATAAAGATTATTACTGGATGATGAATTTTACAGAAAAATTGATGAAATGTATTTGGAATAAATTCAAAGAAAAAGAAACTTATCATATGAATTTTCAAACTCCTTTTCCTCGTATCCCCATATTAGATTCTATTAAAAAATATACGGGATTTGATCTTATAGAAATGGAAAAAGAAGAGTTAAGAAAAGTTTGTCAAAAATTACATATAGAAGAAAACATAAAAATGAGTAAGGCTAAATTGATTGAAAACATTTTTGAAGAAAAATGTGAAAAAAATTACATCAATCCTACTTTTATTATTGATTATCCTGTAGAAATGAGTCCTTTAACCAAAAGACATCGTTATAAAAAAAATTTATCAGAACGTTTTGAACTCATTATAAATGGACAAGAAATTGCGAATGCTTATTCGGAACTTAATGATCCTGTAGATCAACTTAATCGTTTACGAGAACAAATAAAATTATCTGAAAAAAATACAAAAGATGAATCTATATCTCTTGATCAAGATTTTATACGTGCTTTAGAATTCGGGATGCCTCCTACTGCAGGTATTGGAATAGGAATAGATCGTTTAGTAATGTTACTTACTCAAAAAAAATCAATTCAAGAAGTTTTACTTTTTCCACAAATGCGTCCAGAAAAAAAAGTAAAAAAATGAATAATTACAATCCTAATACTTTTAATCCATTTATTGTAGCAATTTTCACTAAATGATCTATATCATAATAATGACAAGCTTCCAGCATCACTCGTAGTTCTATCCATAAATTTCCATCAGAAAAAGGTTTATATATGTCGCAAATGTTGTCCGTCCCAAAAGCTACTGTAATTCCTTCAGGAACCATCTCATCCACTGGAGTGATGGAATTATGGCTAGGAGTTAAACGTTCACTTCTGGTATGATCAATCCAAGCAATGGGACAAGATATTACCATTAAATTTGCTTTTTTCATTAATTGGTATATTTTATAACGATAATCTCTAACATGCGCCGCTAAAGAAATACTATGTATAGCTACCACTTTTCCTTGCATTCCATATTCTATCGTTTTTATTGCTAGTTTTTCAGTTTCTTTTTCTTCACTTGTATTAAATTGATCTACATGAACATGCACAATTTTTCCTTTTTTTTTAGCTGTTTGTAATAAAATATCTAGATGTTCATCTTCTTTTCCATGATCTGTAGCGGGTAAACCCCCAATAATATCGACAAATTCTATTGACTGATCAAACCAATATTTTGACTTTTTATCCAATACGCCTTTAAGAACTTGATTCGCAAAACAAATATGAATATAATTTTCATAATTATTTTTCAGTTTTTTAGCCGCTTTCAAGGCACGATCTTCAATAATTTCATCTACATCAATAAAGGAGCATAAAGCTTGTGTCCCTTGCATTAAAAAATATTCTAACGCTTTTTCCATACGGATATAAATGTCTTCTTCTGTAGCTAAACGTTTCATTTCATCAACCAGATACCATTTTTTTTGAATAGGAAAATAAGAATATTTAAAATTATTTTGTGTGAGAGTATAAGCCCTATCTAAGTGAGCATGAGCATTTACCCATCCACCTTTTTGTTTCACTTTTTCTACAAAAATTTTTTTAGGATTCATTTCTAATTCTATTAAATGTTGGAAATCCAAATAACTTTTTTAGTTATAAAAAATGGTTCGTCAAAATAATGATTTAAAGGATATTCTATTGCATGAGGAAACTTTTTTAATTCATCATAAAGATTCCCTCCTTTTAGATATAAAGCGCCATTTTTTATTCTATAATTAGATTTGTATTTAAATTTATCTTTTATCCAACTATGGATAATATCTACTTTGTTAACAGCTCTAGTAACCACAAAATCAAATTTGATTTCCAATTTTTCTGCACGTGTACAAATAGGATACACATTTTTTAAATGAAGATCACATATAATTTTTTCTATAATTTTAATTTTTTTTCTAATAGAATCTACTAATATAAATTTTGTATGAGGAAAAACTATAGATAAAGGAATTCCAGGAAATCCTCCTCCTGTACCTAAATCCATAACATATGATCCAGGATAAAAATAAAATATTTTAGCAATTCCTAAACAAAAAAGGACATGTTGTTGATAAAAATCGTGAAATGTTTTTCTAGAAACTAAATTTACATATACATTCCAATATGCATATAAATTTTTTAAAGAAGACAATTTGTAAATTTGTCTATTCAATAGATTTGGAAAATATTTTTTAATTAATTTCATATTAATGTATGGATAAATTTACGACCAAATTTATTTAGATTTGTAATCATTTCAATCAAATAATTTAATAAAAATAAATAAACAATATGATATGAAAAATAGATTGTCTCATCGTTTACAGAATATATCATATTCACAAACTATAGCTATGTCCGCTAAAGCTAGAGAATTCATAAATAAAGGTTATGACGTTATAAATTTGAGTTTGGGAGAACCAGATTTTCCCCCTCCTAATTTTGTTTTATACGCTGCAAAAAAAGCTATAGATGAAGGACATCATCATTATACTCCCGTATCCGGATATTTTGAACTTAAAAAAGTAATATGCCAAAAATTTTACCGTGATAATCGTTTAAAATATACCCCTTCTCAAATTGTAATTTCTACCGGGGCAAAACAAGCTATAATAAATGTTCTTTTATCTTTGTTGAATAAAGATGATGAAGTCATTATTCCTGCTCCTTATTGGGTTAGTTATTTACAAATGGTAAAGTTTTGTGAATCTTGTCCTGTTATAATCCCAACAGGGATGAAAAATAATTTTAAGATTCATCCAGAACAATTAGAAAAAGCTATTACATCTAAAACAAAACTATTTATTTTCAGTACTCCTTGTAATCCTACCGGAAGTGTCTATTCTTATGATGAATTAAAAAGTTTAGCGGAAGTTTTTAAAAAACATCCAGAAATCATGATTATTTCTGATGAAATTTATGAACATATTTGTTACTCAAAAAAACATACTAGTATTGCTATATTTCCTGACATTTATCATCAAGTTATCACAATAAATGGATTATCTAAGGCTTTTTCAATGACAGGTTGGAGAATCGGATATATTGGTGCTCCAGAATGGATTGTTCAATCTTGTGATAAAATACAAGGACAAATGACTTCTTGTGCCAATTCTATTGCACAAATAGCTGCTATTTCTGCATTGTCAGCACATCCAAATAAAATAGAATATATGATCAAAAAGTTTGAAAGAAGAAGAAATTTAGTTTTGGATCTGATAAAAGAAATTGATGGATTTCAATGTAATCAACCGAATGGTGCTTTTTATATTTTTCCAAAAGTTTCAAGTTTTTTGGGAAAAAAATTATATGGAAAAATAATTCAAAATTCAGATGAATTTTCTGAATTTTTGCTTGAAAAAGCTCAAGTAGCTACCGTTAGTGGTAGTGCTTTTGGAGATAATGAATGTTTACGTATTTCTTATGCTTCATCAGAAAATAAAATCGTAGAAGCCTTTACAAGAATAAAAAAAGTATTAAATTAATTTATAAATGATATGGATGGGGTAGGGTGGACGACCGGATTCGAACCGGCGACCCTCAGAACCACAATCTGATGCTCTAAACCTACTGAGCTACGTCCACCAAAATACCAACCAAAGATAATAAATTCTATAAACAAAAACTTTCTATAGTTTTTTTACAATAAAAAAATAAATTACTATATATCCATTTTATAATAGATGTTTTTTCTTGAATAGGATATAAAAGATGAACATTAGCACCTGCATCTAGCGTAAAATAAATGTTTTTATTATTCTGTTTTCTAAAATCCCATACCATATGAATTACGTTAATAGTATTGGCTTTCATCCATAAGAAGTAGGGACGAGAAGTCATAATCATAGCATGAAGAGTCAAAGCTTCATGTTCTATTAATTCTCCAAATTCTTGAAATTCTCCTCTTTTTAAGATAGATATAAGTCTGTTCATATTTTGATTAGCATCCTTAAATCTTTCTCTAGCATAAGGATGATGATTCATTAATTTATGTCCTTTTGAACTCAATATCTTTTTGGGTTTATCATCTATGATTAAAATAGTATCTTCTATTTTTGTAAAAATGGAATGGATCTCATATGGATATGGTATAGCATAAAGATTATTACTTCCTTCTATGGATTGATGATGTCCCCAAACAACGAGTCCAGGATAAATAGATCTACAAGCACTTCCAGAACCTAATCTGGCTAAGAAAGAAGCTTTTTTGAAGAAAAAATCTTCTTTTAAAGAGGGAACTAATTTTTTTTCCATTTTCATAATACATAACGCCAAAGCACTCATGGAAGAAGCAGAAGAAGCTACCCCACAACTATGTGGAAAAGTGTTAGAGGTTTCTATAATAAAATTAAAATTTCGTAAATAAGAACAATAAAATGAAATCCTATAAAAGAATTTTAAAATTTTTGGAAGAAAACTAGTTTTTTCCTTTCCTGAAAAAAACACTCTTATAGATGAGTTATTTTTTTTTTTTTTTTCTTGATAAATTAATCGTGTAACTGTGTATACTTTTCCTAAAGAATAACTAATAGACGAATTTAATGGAATTTGAATTTTATTGTTATGTTTCCCCCAGTATTTAATTAAAGCAATATTGGAATGACTCTTACTCGTAATTACTCCATTCGGAGTTATAGAATATTTTTCTATACTTTTATTATAAAAATTTGTTTTCAAAATTTAATTACTCAATTACAAATTATTATCACTTTTTATATAATCTGACATTTTTTTGTCATCTAATTCTCCTTCAGAACGAGCAATTACACAACTAGCTAATCCATTCCCTATAACATTTACGGTAGTCCTAGCCATATCCATTAATTCATCTATCCCTATAATCGCCAATATAGGCCAAGTAGGTAATCCAAAAGAAGCTACAGTGGCTAAAAGAATTACTAAAGATGCTCTGGGAACTCCAGCAACTCCTTTACTAGTTAAAATTAACGTTAGTCCTATAAATATTTGTTGACTAAAACTCAAAGGGATTCCAGATGCCTGTGCTACAAAAACAGTTGCTAAAGATAAATAAAGAGTAGTTCCATCTAAGTTAAAGCTATAACCTGTAGGAATCACAAAAGCTATAATTTTCCTGGGAACTCCCAATTTTTCCAAATTTTCCATAAGTAAAGGTAAAGCGGATTCTGAACTTGTAGTTGCAAAGGCGAGTGATACAGGTTCAGTTAATGCTTTTACAAAACCTTTTAAAGGAACTTTAATCCACAAAAGAATAGGAAATAAAACTACTATCAAAAAAATCAATAAGGCAACATAAAGAGTGAGTAACAATTGAAATAAATTATATAAAATTTCCAATCCCATATGTCCAACTGTATAAGCAATAGCAGATCCTACTCCTATAGGAGCAAAATACATAATAATTTTAGTAAACTTAAACATGATTTCTGAAAGACTCTCTGCAAACAGTAATATAGGGTTTCGTTTTTTGTCTTCTAAAAAAACCATGGATATACCAAATATAACGGAAAACACCACTATCGGCAATACATCTCCATGATATATCGATTTTATAAAATTTTCCGGAAATACATGAAGAATTGTGTCTTGCCAAGATCTACTTTCTACTTTTGGTAATTGTTGTTCAGTGATCCCTGAAGGCATAACAATGCCAACTCCAGCCTGGGACACATTAATTGCAATAAGACCAATAAATAAAGCTAAAGTTGTCACCACTTCGAAATATAGTAAGGATTTCCATCCCATGCTACCTAATTGTTTGATATTAGAATGACTTGCTATTCCCACTACTAAAGTGGAAAACAATATTGGAGCAATGATAGTTTTAATCAACCTCAAAAATATTTGAGATAAAAATCTTAATTCCACAGCAATTTTTGGCATATCTAACCCCATTTCTATTCCTATAATAATGGATAATAATATCCAAGTAGTTAAGTCTTTTTTCATGAAAGAATACAATATGAAAATAGATATAACAAAACATCTTAATATGCAAAGAGTAAATTTATCCAATCCTAATAATGATTGGGATAAATGAATAAAGATATATGCTAAAACACTTAAAAAAGCTATTAATAATACTTTTTCTTTTTTTATTTTCATTCCAATACTCATTTTATTCTCTAAAGAAAGAAAAGAATTCCACCCTATACCTATACCAATGGAATGGCAAAGTGACAGACCCGTAGGGACTCGAACCCCAACTAACAGAACCAAAATCTGCTGTGCTACCGTTACACAACGGGTCTATGGAAAATGTAAATATATACCATTTTTTTTCAAAAACATGATAATTATATCTAAATTTGGGCTACTTTGTCGCTTTACTATAAAAAATATTAGAAGGTTTCACATATAATATAAATTAATCAAATTATGTCCGTAAAAATTCGTTTAAAAAGAATTGGAAAAAAACATAAGCCTATTTATCATATAGTTGTAGCTGATTCTCGTGCTCCACGAGATGGAAAATTCATTGAAAAACTAGGAACTTATAATCCTCATACGGATCCGCCTTCGACTGTATTAAAAATACAAAATGCTGTATCTTGGTTAATGAAAGGGGCACAACCCACCAATACGGTAAAATCCATTTTTTCTAAAACCGGAGTATTATTAAAAAAACATTTATTAGAAGGAGTTAAAAAAGGCGTATTAACTCATGAAGAATACCAAAATAAATTTCATACATGGTACAAAAAATACAAAATTTAATCTAGTAAATAACACGAAAATTCTTTTGAAATATTTAATTCTATAGAATCTATAGAAGAAGAATCCATAGAAAAATTTCCTATTCGTTCTCTTCTTAAAGAAAGTATATAAGCTCCGCTTTGAAGGGCTTTACCAAAATCCTGAGCTATAGATCGAATATAAGTACCTTTTCCGCATTCTATAAAAAATTTTATATAAGGAATTCCTATTTTTAGGATATGAAATTTATAAATTTTTACACGTCTAGATTGGGGTATTATTTTTATCCCTTTTCTAGCATATTCATATAATTTTTTTCCTTTTTTTTTTAAAGCAGAAAAATATGGAGGAAACTGATTGATTTCCCCCAAAAAATCTTGAGATGTTTTTTTAATTAATTGAGGAGTAATATGCGAAACGGAAGAAAAATTATACTCTTCTGTTTCTGAATCAAAAGATAAGGTTTCACAACCTAATTTCATAATACCTGTATAAACTTTCTTATAATTTTGAATTTCATTTACTTTTTTAGTATATTTTCCTGTCAGAACAATTAATAAACCTGTTGCAAAAGGATCTAAAGTCCCTGTATGTCCAATTTTTAAATTTTCTTTTTTCGTAGCAGTACTGATAATATAACTTCTTATTTTTTTAATAATCTCAAAAGAGGTCCACCCCCATGGTTTATCTACCAACAATATTTTTCCATTTTTAAATCCTGTGATAAATTTAGAATCAAAATTATCCAATCTGTTTGATTAAATTTAAATATTTAAATAATGTATAATAATAAAAAAAATTCCTAAAACAATTCTATAGTATCCAAATAATTTAAAATTATTTAAATATTTTATGAAACATTTGATAGATATTATTCCAGTGATAAAAGACACTATATTTCCTAATAACAATAATTCTATATCTTTATACGTAAAAGAATTTAATTGAAAATAATAGTCAAATAATTTTTTGCATGTAGCAATTATAATAACAGGAACAGATAAAAAAAAAGAAAATTCAATAGCTTTCATACGATTCACATTTTGTAACATACAAGCAATAATGGTAGTTGCGCTTCTAGATACTCCTGGAATCAAAGCCATACATTGAAATAATCCAACAATAAAAGCTTTCAAATAAGTAATACTATTTCTTCTATTACAAAAATTTTTTTGATAAAAAGTTTCTACTTTCAAAATCACTAATCCTCCTATCAAAAGAGATAAAGCAACTATAAGTGGCTTATCTAAAAAAAAATTGGTTATTTTATTCAATAAAAACCCCAAAATTCCTACAGGAAAACTAGCTACAAAAATTTTCAGATAAAAATCAAATTTTTGAAAAAAAAACTTGTTTCTATACAAAAAAATTACAGAGAAAACGGCTCCAAATTGAACAGAAACAAGAAATAAATTTGTTATTTTATTTTCTAGTATTCCCATCATGGAAGCAGCAATCATCATATGTCCTGTAGAAGAAATAGGAAAAAACTCTGTAATTCCTTCAATAACCCCTAATAGAATTGATTGAATATAATTCATAACGATAAGAAATTGATCAATTCACTCTAAACATCAATTTTTGCATGTATTGCATTTTTTTCTATAAAATTTCTTCGGGGAGGGACTTCGTCTCCCATAAGAATGGAGAATATATTGTCTGCCTTAGAATAATCGTATATGTTCACTTTACGTAAAGTTCTTTTTTTGGGATTCATTGTTGTCTCCCAAAGTTGATCTGCGTTCATTTCCCCTAATCCTTTGTAACGTTGTATATTGACAGACTTTCTTCCTCCTAATTTATCTATAATCTTTTCTCTTTCTTTATCACTCCAAGCATATTGATAATGATTCCCTTTTCGAATCAAATAAAGTGGAGGTGTGGCAATATAAACATGTCCTTTTTCTATTAAAGGTTTCATATAACGAAAGAATAATGTTAAAATTAAAGTAGAAATATGGCTTCCATCTATATCTGCATCTGTCATAATAATAATTTTATTGTATCTAAGTTTTTTTATATTTAAAATTTTGGGATCTTCTTCCGTTCCAATAGAAACTCCCAGAGAAGTAAATATATTTTTTATTTCCTCATTTTCGAATATTTTATATTGCATAGCTTTTTCAACATTTAGTATTTTACCTCGTAAAGGCAAAATAGCTTGAAAATTCCTATCTCTTCCTTGTTTTGCTGTCCCACCAGCAGAATCTCCTTCCACTAAATAAATTTCACAGTTTTCCGGATCATTAAAAGAACAATCAGCTAATTTTCCAGGTAGAATACTACTTATAGGAATTTTTTTTTGTATTAATTCTCTCGCTTTTTTAGCTGCTTGACGCGCTTTAGCTGACAAAATAATTTTATCAATAATTCTTTTTCTATCACTAGGGTGTTCTTCTAAATAGCTAGATAACGCTTCTCCCACAATTTTATCCACAATACCTCCTACTTCGTGATTGCTTAATTTTGTTTTAGTTTGTCCTTCAAATTGTGGTTCCATTACTCTTACAGATATAATAGCCGTAATTCCTTCTCTAAAATCATCTCCAGTTAATTCTATTTTATTAGATAAAATACCATATCCATCTACATATTTTTTAAAGGTTCTTGTTAATGCCCTTCGAAAACCGGAAAGATGAGTCCCTCCTTCATAAGTATTGATATTGTTAACATAAGAATAAATTTTTTCTTTAAAAGAAGTATTGTATTGCATTGCTACTTCTACAACAGTATTGTCTTTTTCTCCTTCAATAAAAAGTATATTTTTTGTCAAAGGATTCTGGTTTTTGTTTAAAATTGGTAAGTATTCTTTTAATCCATTTTTAGAAAAAAAATGTTCCTTGATATTATCTCTCTCATCTTCTAAAAATAAAAACAATCCCTTATTTAAAAAAGATAATTCTTTTAATCGATTAGCTAAAATTTCATAATTATATATGATGGAATTAAAAATAGAATGATCAGCAAGATAAGAAATTTTTGTTCCTTGCATATTCGTTTTTCCTAAACATTTTACAGGGTAAAGAGCTTTTCCTTTTAAATATTCTTGTTGATAAATTTTTCCATTTCTATAAATTGTAACTATAAGTTTTTGAGATAGAGCATTAACACAAGAAATTCCTACACCATGTAACCCTCCAGAAACTTTATAAGAATTTTTATCAAATTTTCCACCTGCACCAATTTTAGTCATCACAACTTCCAGTGCCGATTTTCCTTCTTTTTTATGAATATCTATTGGAATTCCACGACCATTGTCAAGTACAGTGATAAATCCATTTTTATGAATAGTAACCCATATTTTATTGCAAAAACCTGCTAAAGCTTCATCAACAGAATTATCTATTAATTCGTAAATTAGGTGATGTAAACCTCTAACTCCTATATCTCCAATATACATAGACGGTCTGAGTCGAATATGTTCTATTCCTTCAAGAGATTGAATACTATCTGCCGTATAATCTTTTATTGTATTATGTTTTTTATTCATAATCCATTAATTTTATTTATTATTTTGCATAATATTTTTAGTTTTATTTTTTATTTTAGAAGATCAAAGATAGAAAAAATATTATTCCGTGAAAATTTGGGGAAAAAGAACGAATTTGAGTTTTAACAAAGAAATAGAAAATTTTACTTCAAGTAAAGATTCAAAAATAGATTTACTTTTAGCACCATATGATGTGATAGGAACCATTGCTCATGTTATTATGTTGAAAAGTATAGGATTATTAAATCAAAAAGATTTAAAAATTTTAATTCATGAATTGCGTAATATTTATGTTCACGAAATTTTAAAAAATAACTTTAAAATTGATGAAGGAATAGAAGATATTCATTCTCAGATAGAATTTATGTTAACCAATCGTTTAGGAGAAGTAGGAAAAAAAATACATTGTGGTAGATCTAGAAATGATCAAATTTTGTTGGATTTAAAACTTTTTGTACGCACAGAAATCAAGGATATTGTATATATGACTTATTCTTTTTTTGATTTATTATTAAAATTAAGTGAACAACATAAGAATATATTAATGCCTGGTTATACTCATTACCAAATAGCGATGCCTTCTTCTTTTGGTCTTTGGTTTGCCGCATATGCAGAAAGTTTAATAGATGATTTATTATTAATGCATGCCGCATATCGTATTGTCAATAAAAACCCTTTAGGTTCCGCTGCAGGTTACGGGTCTTCTTTCCCCTTAAATAGAAAAATGACAACCGATTTATTGGGTTTCGAAAATTTAAATTATAATGTTGTGTATGCTCAAATGGGACGTGGAAAAATGGAAATAATCGTTTCAGAATCTATTTCTTCTTTGGCAAGAACTTTAGGTAAAATGGCACAAGATATTTGTTTATATTTAAGTCAAAATTTTAATTTCATTAGTTTTCCTGATCATCTTACTACCGGATCTAGTATTATGCCTCATAAAAAAAATCCAGATGTTTTTGAAATTATACGAGCTACATGTAATAGAATGACATCGTTACCTAATGAAATTTATTTGATTTCTTCTAATTTATGTTCAGGATATCATAGAGATTTTCAAATTATTAAAGAAAGATTTATTCCAATTTTTGAAGAATTAAAGAAATGTTTTTCCATGTTTCAATATATGTTGAATCATATCATAATAAGAAAGGATATTATTCAGGATAATAAGTATCAATATTTATTTAGTGTAGAGGTCGTGAATCAGCTTGTTGTTGAAAAAGGATATTCTTTTAGAGAAGCTTATCAAAAAGTAAGTTTAGATATAAAAAATGGATGTTTCAAACCTTTTACTAAGGGTTTTTATTCTCATGAAGGAAGTATAGGAAATTTATGTAACACACAAATTAGAAATTTGATGCAAGATGTGATTAAAGAATTTGATTTTGATAAAATCAATGAAGTTATAAAACGATTAATTTATAGAAAAATTCATTTTGATGGATCCTCTAAGAATCCAATTTTCGTTTGAATTGCATAAGATTTCTGATTTAACCAATCTTTTATTTTTTTATGATCTCCAGATAAAAGTATTTTTGGAACAGACCATCCTTTATAAACTGATGGACGAGTGTAAAGGGGAGGGGCTATGAAGGACTCACTTTGAAAAGAATCTGTTAGGATAGAATCTTGATTTTTTATGACTCCAGGCAATAATCTGACTATAGATTCTATGATAACAGCAGCGGCTAATTCTCCTCCAGATAAAATATAATTTCCAATAGATATTTCTTCTGAAATTAAGTGATCTCTAATTCTTTGATCAATTCCTTTATAACGCCCACAAAGAATGATGATATTTCTCTTATTAATTAAATTTTGAGCATATTTTTGAGAAAACAACTTTCCATCAGGAGTCATAAAAATTTTCTCATCATAATTTCTTTCTGATAAAAGCTTGGAAAAACACTGATATACAGGTTCTATTCGAATTACCATTCCAGACCCTCCCCCATAAGGATAATCATCCACATTTTTTCGTTTTCCTAAACCATATTTACGTAAATCATGGACGTGAATATTAATTAACCCTTTATCAATTGCCCTTTTAATAATAGAATTGGAAAAAGGGCTATGAAAAATTTCAGGGATAAGACTAACAATATCTATACGCAATGTATTATTTTTTTATTTTATTATTAATATACAGACTAATAATCTAAGAATGAAACTAATGAAAAAATTCTACCTTTGTGAATAATTTATTAAAAATGAATTATATCGTATCTATAGTAGGACGCCCCAATGTAGGAAAATCAACTTTGTTTAATCGTCTTGTAGGAAGAAGAAAAGCGATTGTTCATGCCACAAGTGGAGTGACAAGAGATCGCATTTATGGAAATTCAGAATGGAATGGAGTCAAATTTTCTGTAGTAGATACTGGGGGGTTCTCTGTTTATGAAAATGATGGACTTGAAAAAGAAATCAAAAACCAAATTTTCATGGCTATAAAAGAATCTGATGTTATTCTATTTTTAGTAGATATAAAAGTAGGAATATTAGATGTAGATAAAGAAATTGCTAAAATTTTAAGAAAATATCAAAAACTAATTTTATTAGTTGTAAATAAAGTAGACAGAGGAGAATCTGTATATTCTGATACAGATTTTTTCCGTTTGGGATTTGAAAAATGTTATTGTATATCAGCTATAAATGGAAGTGGAACAGGAGAATTATTAGACAAACTAATAGAAATATTCAAATTTTTGAAAAAAAAAGAAAAAATATCGGAATCCGAATTTATTCCTCGTTTTTCAATAGTAGGGCGTCCCAATGTAGGAAAATCAACTTTGATTAATTCTTTTCTAAATAAAGACCATCATATTGTGACAAATATTTCTGGAACAACTAGAGATAGTCTCGATGTATTCTACAAAAAATGGGAATGTATTTTAGTAGATACACCTGGAGTCAAAAAAAAATCAAAAATAAAAAATAATCTTGAATTTTATTCTACTATGAGAACGTTTCAAACAATAGAATATGCAGATGTTTGTCTTTTAATGGTAGATGCAGGTTGTGGATGGGAAAAACAGGACATGAATATTTTTAAATTAGTAGAAAAAAATCATAAAGGGATTATAATTCTTGTAAACAAATGGGATCTACTTTATAAAAATAACTATTATACACAAAAAGATTACGAATTTTTTATAAGGAAAAAAATTTATCCATTTGACAACGTTCCCATTCTTTTTATATCCGCTAAAAATAAAGATGGAATACACAATATTATTCCCATGGCTTATCAGGTTTTAAAATACCGTAAAAACAGATTAAAAACGAATATTTTAAATAAAATTATGTTACCAATTTTGAAAAAAAATCCTCCTACTACTAAGAAAAAAAATAAATTCATAACTATAAAATATTGCACTCAGTTGCCTTCATACACACCAAAATTTATTTTTTTTTCTAATTTTCCTCAACATATAAAAAAATCTTATAAAAGATTTGTAGAAAATAAAATTCGAGATCACTTTGACTTTATAGGAGTTCCCATACAAATTTTTTTTAGAAAAAAATAACTTTTATTGAACAAGTTATTATATCGTCGTGATAACACATTTAAGAGGAAAGTTAATAGAAAAAAATCAATCTTATTTAATCATAGATTGTCATGGAATAGGGTATTACATTCATATATCCTCATACACATATTCTTCTTTATCAGAATTAGAAGAAGAAGGAAAAGATATATTCGTACATACTTATCTGTTTATCAAAGAAAATCAACATATTTTATATGGTTTCTTTGATAAAAAAGAAAGACAAATATTTTCTTATTTGATATCCGTGAATGGAATAGGACCAAGTTCTGCTATTACGCTGTTATCTTCTCTTACTCCATATGAAATAGAAAAATCCATATCTAAAGAAGATATAAAAGTATTGAATAAAGTTAAAGGGATTGGAACAAAAATAGCTAAAAGAATTATTATTGAACTAAAAGATAAAATTATTAAAGAAATTATTCCTAAAAAAGGAAAAAACATAAAAATATTGGAAAATACATCTTATTCAATAAAAAAAGAAGCTTTAAGTGCTTTAAATGTGCTGGGATTTTCTCATAAAGAATCTAAAAAAATTTTGGATGATCTTCTGGATAAGAATCCAGAATTTTCTGTAGAAAATCTTATTAAAGAATCTTTAAAAAAAATTGTAAAATCATAAAAATTATTCACTATTGATAAAAAACAAACCTTAATAAAATAATATTGTTTTTTTTCTGTGGATATTTAATAATATCTATTATTTATTATGAAACTATTTTATTTCTCAATTATAATAGTTCTTTTTTTATTATCTATATTTGATCTTATTGTTGGTTTAATTAATGATGCCGTTAATTTTCTAAATTCTGCTATTGGATCTCAAGTTGCTTCTCGTAGAACTATCATGATTTTTGCGAGTGTAGGTATTTTTTTAGGCGCTTTTTTGTCTAGTGGAATGATGGAAGTAGCAAGAAAAGGTGTTTTTGATCCGTCTTATTTTTATTTTTCAGATATTATTTTCATTTTTTTGTCGGTTATGATATCCGATATTATTTTATTGGATGTTTTTAATACTTTAGGATTACCTACATCTACTACAGTATCTATGGTTTTTTGCTTATTAGGCGCGGCTTTTAGCATAGCCATGATAAAAATCACTTCTCCATTTAACAATGAACCCTTTCATCATTTAACTTTATATATTAAAATGGAAAAAACATTTACCATTATTATAGGTATTTTTTTATCTATTATCATTTCTTTTACTTCCGGCGCTTTTATTCACTATTTCATTCGTTATTTATTTAGTTTTGAATATGAAAGGAAATTAAAATATGTAGGAGTAATATGGAGTGCGATTTCATTGAGTAGTATGACTTATTTTCTTATTGTAAGAGGATTGCATAGTACTTTACAGGGTTTTACTGACGAAAATTTAACAGGATTTTCCTTATTCATTCAACATTTCATCAAATGGATTCACCATAATTTTTTTGTTTTTTTACTCATATTATTTTCGACTTGGACTCTGATAGCAAAAATATTTGTTTCTTTAGGATATAATATATTAAAATTTGTCGTATTATATGGTACTTTTTCTTTGGCTATGGCCTTTGCAGGAAATGACTTGGTAAATTTTATTGGGATTCCAATAGCTAGTATACAGTCTTATAACATATGGAACGAATCGGGTAGCCCCCCAGCTGAAAAATTCAATATGAAAGATTTATCTGAAAATGTACAAGCTCCATCTTCCGTTTTGATTTTTTCAGGAATGATTATGATATTCACTCTTTGGTTTTCCAAAAAAACAAAAAACATCACAAGCACAGAAATTAATTTAAGTAGACAAAATGAAGGACCAGAAAAATTTTTATCCAATTCTTTTTCTAGAGGAATTGTTAGATTATTTTTGTATTTAGGAAATCATTTTTTTAAATTATTTCCTAAAAGATTTCTGGTTAAAATCGAAAAAAACTTTAAACAAAAAAAAATACAAACAGAAGAAGGTGTAGCTTTTGATTTGGTTAGAGCTTCTGCTAATTTAACTATATCCAGTATATTGATATCTATAGCTACAGTTCAAAAACTCCCATTATCTACTACTTTTGTGACTTTTATGGTATCTATGGGGACTTCTCTTTCAGATAGAGCATGGGATAGAGAAAGCGCCGTTTATAGAGTTTCAGGAGTATTAAAAGTCATAAGAGGATGGTTTCTAACAGGTTTTATTGCTTTTACTATGGCAGGAATCACTGCTTCTTTTTTATATTTTTTTAAGATATGGGCTCTATTTTTTCTTATTTTTTTCATTGTATTTGTTTTTTACAGAAGTTATAAACTATATAATAAAATGCAAGATAAAAAAATAGAAGAAAAACCATTTTTTGGAGTAGTAAATCTAACTTTAGAGACGACTTTAAACAAAACTTTCGATATTATAAAGCCAATACTTGAATATATTGAGGGTATATACAAAAATAGTATAACAGGAATTACTCAAGAAAATTTAAAAATTCTTCAAGAAAATAGATATCATTTTTTAAAAGTAAAAGAAAATTTTATGAGTATACATAACTCTTTAATTAAAGTGATTCGAAAAACAAAAAATGACGAACCAATTGCTGGAATTCTTTATCTCCATATATACAATAAAACTAAAGAAATCATTGAGTCTTCAGATATTATTGCGAATCATACATTGTTTCATGTAATCAATAGTCATAAACCTTTAAAATATCAACAAAAAAAGAATTTATTAATACTTGAGCGTCTTATGATTGAACATTTCAACATCATAAAAAGAATAACAACAGATAAAAATTGTAAGAAAATTTCTTGCACTATACAAAATAAAATTATAAAAAAAATCGAGGAACAAATGAATCAACAGGTGATAGGAATTATTCATAAAAAATATGGAACAAAAAATACTTTTTTGATGTTAGATATTCTTCGACAATCAAAAAAAATTACGGAAAATATAGAAGACATGGTTCTATTGTATCAGGATGCATTATCCCATGTTTCCTCCACCAAAAAAGATGCATCCTTTTTAGCTTTCTAACTAATAAACTAATAAATGGAAGTCATTAGATTACATCCTCGTATATCTGAAAAATCCATTCTTCCTAATACTTCGAATTCATTATCACTGATTTTTTTTCCCAAATCTTGGGTAGAAATAAAAGGACAAGATAGATAATTTGATAAATCAATAATATCAATCCCTCCTATTTTATTGTTATCAACATGTATAAAAGGATCTTCAGGATCTCTTATATATATTTTCATCCAAGGAGGACATTGAAATATACCGTTTTTCTTTGCATATGCTTGAGAAAGTAATTCTGTCATTCCATATTCCGAATGAATTTCCTTTACACAAAAAAATTTTTTTAAAATATTGTGTAATTCTTCTCGAATAATCTCTTTTCTTTTTCCCTTCATCCCTCCTGTTTCCATAATTATGACTTTATTTTGGAAATCATTTTGTTTCGTATGATTGTTTTTTTCTATAAAATCCAATAAAGAAAAACTAAGTCCAAAAATGAAAATATTTTTATTATTTTGATTAGGAATAAGATGCATATTTTTAGCATGATGGACAAAATGACTCCCATTTTTATATGTTTTTTGTATTAAATATTTTACCATATAAATTAAAGAAGAATCTTTTCTATCTGTAGGAAAAAATCCTAAAAACTTAAATTTATCTATTGGACCATAAAAAAATTCGAAACTGTTTCGAACACTATCAATGTAAATACTCAAATCTTTGATATAATGTTTACTTTTGATTCCAGTAGTCCCGCTGCTAGTAAAAATGATATCATAACAATTCGTTGTACTGCTAATACGATGCGTTTTAAAAAAAGAAATAGGTAAAAAAGGAATTTCAGAAATATTTCTTATTTCAAATGGATTCACCTCTAAGGATTGAAGATAACTTTTATAAAGTTTATTATTTTGAATTTGATAATGAAATATATCCCATGTCAAATTATCAAATTCTTTTTTTTCTAAAATAGAAAAAATCTTTTTTTTAAAATTCATAAAATTTTAAATATAATTCTTTCAATTTATTTAATAACGATCCTTTTTGATAGAAAAGGAATTGAAATTTTTTTTCAAAGGAATTTTGGAAGAAATTATAAGGAAATAAATCTATTTTTTTATTTGCTTCTTTTAGAAAAAGAATACATATTGAAAGACAAAAAAAATATTTAATCATGCCTAATACTCCGCCACCCAATCTATCTAGAGGCTTCATCCATGTAATAATTATTATCAATTCTATGATTTTTTTAATTATAAAAGCGATAAGAATAATAGAAAATAGCGAAATGATTATAGAATAAATCATCAAAATATAGGGCTTTTTACTTATTATATTGACATCTTTTAAAATCCCTTTTACGGAATTGAAAACATAAAAACCTTTGAAAATCAATATTAAAGATATCATAAATATGAATAATTGAGAAATTAACCCTTTTCTATATCCATGATATCCACCATATAAAACTAGAATTATAATAATAATATCTAACATATTTTTAATATACTAAATAAAATGGAAAAAAAATTTATGCAACAATTTCATACCAATTGGGATAAAATCATATCATATATACAAAATAATTTTTCTTTGAAAGGAAAAATTGATATAATTGGAATTATTTATCTAATAGGAATTCAAGAATTAGGAAAAGGAAAGAATCAATCTTTTAATAAAGAAGATAAAATTCATATTCTACATATTGCAATATGTAGAATATTAGAACCTTTTGGTTATTATTTGTTTCTGGGAAAAGATAAAGAAGGATGGCCTCATTATATATTGAAAAATAAAATTCCTTTTAATTATAAAGATCAATTATTTTTAATAAAAAAAGCTATTATTCGTTATATGAACGAGAAAAATATTATTTAATAAATATTATGGATAAAAAAATAGATCAAATTAAAAAAGAAATAAAATCTTTTCATATTAAAACATATAATGATTTAGAAGCATTTAGAATTAAATTTCTAGGAAAAAAAAAGGGAATGTTAATAGTTTTATTTAAAGAATTCAAAAAAATTTCCATTTATAAAAGAAAAATTTATGGAAAAATTATTAATGAATTAAAAAAAGAAGCTCAAAACAAAATAAATGTTTTTCACTTAAAAAATGACATAAAAAATGAGAAACTGCTAAAAGTAGATCCTACTATACCAGGACAATCAATAGAAATAGGAGGTAGACATCCTTTATCTATTATAAAAAATAGAATAATAGACATTTTTATAAAGATTGGATTTACTTATGTTGATGGGCCTGAAATAGAGGATGATTGGCATAATTTTACAGCTTTAAATATTCCTATTTTTCATCCATCTAGAGATATGCAAGATACATTTTTTTTATGCAAGAATCCAGATGTTTTGTTACGTACACATACTTCCTCTGTACAAATACGATATATGAAAAAACATATACCGCCTTTTCGTGTATTGTCCACCGGAAAAGTATATAGAAATGAAACTATTTCGTCACGTTCCAATTTCATGTTTCATCAAGCGGAAGGGTTTTATATAGATAAAAAAGTTTCTTTTTCTGATTTAAAACAAACAATTCATTATTTGATCACTTCTCTTTTTGGAGAAGCAAAGATTAGATTTCGTCCTTCTTATTTTCCATTCACAGAACCTAGTGCTGAAGTGGATATCTATTGTAATAGTGAATGGGTAGAAATTATGGGTTGTGGAATGATAGATCCACAAGTTTTAAAAAACGTAAATATTGATTCAGAAATATATTCTGGATTTGCTTTTGGATTGGGTATTGAACGTTTAGCTCTAATAATTTATAAAATAAAAGATATTAGAATTTATTTTGATAATGACATTCGTTTTTTGAAACAATTTAAAAGTGAGTTTTAGATTGATATTTTCTTTGTCTGAAGATCTCATACAAAATAATGCCACAAGCTACAGATACGTTTAAAGATGAAATTCCTTTTATTGCCGGAATTTTTGCTTTTTCATAGGAAGCTTTTAAATATTTAGAAGAAATTCCTTTTTCTTCATTTCCTAATATTAGAGCAGTTGGACCTGAAAAATCAATATCGTACCAATACATATTGGATTTTTCTGTAGCAGAAACAATTTTCAATCCATAATTTTTCAAAAATTCTATTGTGTTCAATATATTTTTTTCTTTACATATTGGAACCCTAAATAAAGCTCCTGAAGAAGTTTTTATAGAATCAGCCCCAATCATAGCTGTATCTTTTTTTGGAATAATAACAGCATCTGCTCCTGCACATGCAGCAGTACGTATGATTGATCCAAAATTTCTTACATCTGTAATTCTATCTAAAATGATCAAAAGTGGATTTTTTCCTTTTTCATAAAATATAGGAAGCAAATCTTCTATATGATAAGTTTCTATAGGAGGAATAACAGCAAAAACTCCTTGATGATTTTTATTTTTTAATTGATAGAATTTTTGTTTTGAAACAGTTTGAATTGGAATATGTTCTTTTTTGGAAATAGTTATTAATTTTTTGTAAGCATTTGACTCTTGTTTTAATCCTATTTGAAAAAAAAGTCTATTAATAGTTTTTTTAGCTATAATAGCTTCTATCAATGGGTGTATTCCATAAACAATTTCTAATTTTTTCATAGCATATCATTTTTTATGATCAAAAATTTTAATAAAAGATTTATTAAATAAATTCTTGATAATAAATCTTGTAATATCTCTTCCAAAACAAAATATGATAATAAAAATTAAGAAATATAAAATAGTTAAAATTCCAAATCCTATAACATAACTTCCAAAATAAAAAGAAAGAAAAAAACATAAAGAAAGGCTGACTAAAAAAAAAATAATAATACCAAATATCAACAGTAAAAAATTCAAAAAAACCTCTGTCATGATAGAAATCAACATTTTAATGACTTCATTTCTAAAAATACACCATTTTTTATGAATAAAATTCCTAATAAAAATGAACATTTTAAAGAAAAACCTATTTATTCAAATTTTAAGTTCCTAATTCATCTTCTACTTGATCCATTTTTTCTATTTTATTTTTTTTCCATTTAGATTCAAAGTTTGATTTAATTTTATGCACCTTTTTTCCGATTTTCTTACCAATTTCCTGTAAATTATTTCTTAATTCTTCTGTTTTTTTTTCTAATATGTTTTTGATTTTTTCTTCTTTTCTCGGAGTTAATATGATTCCTACTATTAAACCAGCCATGGTTCCTAAAATAACACCCCAAAAAAAATTTCCTCCTTTTTTCATAAAGAATAACAATTTTATATTTTTACTACAGATAAATTTAATCATACAATATTTACATACAAAATTGTATTTATGTATTTATGAAATATTTTTCACATGTTCATTAAAAAAAACTTTTCTCTGAAAAAATTTAATACATTTGGAATAAATGTTTATGCTCGTTATTTTGTAGAAGTGAAAAGTATAGAAGATATTCAAAAAATTTTTGATATATATCCGTATATATCAAAATTTTTTTTAGGAAATGGAAGTAATATTCTTTTTATAAAAGATTATTATCCGGGAATAGTTATAAAAATGGGAATGAAGGGAAAAAAAGTAATAAAAGAAAATGATGATGAAGCTATTGTTCAAGCTTATGCTGGAGAAAATTGGGATGAATTTGTAAATTGGACGATTAAAAAAGGATTTAGTGGGTTAGAAAACCTATCATTTATTCCTGGTACAGTTGGAGCAGCTCCCATTCAAAACATCGGGGCATATGGAACTGAAGTAAAAGATACTTTAATTAAAGTACAAGCATATGAAATAGATAATAGAAAAATAAGAGAGTTTACACGTAAAGAATGTCAATTAACATATCGTTATTCTTGTTTTAAGCATCCTTATTACAGAAATAAATTTCTGATTTTATCTGTTTTTTTTATTTTAAGAAAAAAATATAAACAATTAAATACATCTTATGTAGAAATTCAAAAAGAATTAGAAAATATAAATGTGAAAACACCTACTATTAACGATTTAATTCAGGCTATTTTTAATATTAGACAAAAAAAACTTCCAAATCCAAAAAAAATTGGAAATGCTGGTAGTTTTTTCACAAATCCTATAATAGGGGTGTTAGATTTTAAAAAACTTAAATATCAATATCCAGATATTACAGGATATAGTATATCTAATCAAAAAATAAAACTATCTGCTAATTCATTAATTGAAAATATAGGATGGAAAGGAAAAAAAATTGGAAATGTAGGAATATATGAAAAAAAACCTATCATTTTAGTAAACTATGGGAAAGCCTCTGGAATGGAGATATATTCTTTTTCTGAAAAAATAATGAAAAACATAAAAAAAAAGTTTGGAATCCTTTTGTCAAGAGAAGTAAATGTCATACCATAAATAAAAATCAATCAAATAATAATAATGAAACAATTTACCTTTGTTGTGTTCGTTCGTATAATTTGATAAAAACTTGAATTTATGTCAATGACTATAACTTTAGAAAAATCAAAACAATACATACAAAATAAAATCAAAGAAAAGCCTGATTTTGGTATTTTATTATTAGGAGATCAATTCGATAAATTGATAGAGGAGATCAAAAATCCTATATGCATTTTTTATGAAGAAATTCCTCTTTTTTCAAAAAAAAACTTATATGGAAAATTTTTATTCGGGAAAATAGGAGATAAGAATGTAGTCCTTTTAATAGAGCATTTTTATGAAGAAAATAGAATAAACAATTTCATTATTGTACAATTGTGTAAAAACATAGGAATAGATAAATTAATATTAATTAATCTTTCTGGTGGAGTAAATCCAAACTATAAAATGGGAGATGTTATGTTAGTTAAAGATCATATTAATTTTTTTCCTGAAAATCCTAATATAAAAGAATTTATAAAAAATAGATGTTTTGAAATCACAGAGCCATATGATAAAAAAATGATAGAAATTGCAGAAAATATTGCTATGAATCATAACATTATTATTCAGAAAGGAGTATATGTTGCTTATCCTTATCCTAATTATAAAACACATGCCGAATATGCAATGATACGATCTATGGGGGGGGATAGTGTAGGTATGAATATGATTACAGATGTTATCACAGCCAGATGCATGAATTTACGAGTCTTTTCTATATCCATTATTATGGGGTTATATGAACAAACTAAAGAAAATAATCTACTTTATCAAGAAACAGAAAAATCTATATCTCTCCTAATATTAATAATAAAAGAATTTATCAAACTTTGTTAAGTAATTCCGTGCAATTTATTTATAATATTTTTCGTAATATTCATAAATATATTTCTAGTTTCCTCATTTTCTAATACAACAGGTGTTCCTAAATCTGAATATTCTCGTATTTTTTGTAACATGGGAATTTCTCCCAGAAAAAAAATATTCATTTTTTTAGAAAAATCTTTCACTCCATTCTTTCCAAAAAAATAGCATTTTTCTTTTTTTGATAAAACATAAGACATATTTTCTATAATTCCAAGTATGGGGACATAAATAGATTCAATACGAAACATTCCTACAGACCGATTTACATCCGATAAAGCTATTTTCTGAGATGTACTTACTATAACAATTCCTTTTAATGGAATCTCTTGTAAAAGAGATAAATGAATATCCCCTGTTCCTGGTGGTAAATCTACAATTAAAAAATCTAATTTCCCCCAATTAGTTTCGTGCATAAATTGTCTTAAAACTTTAGTTACCATGGGCCCCCTCCAAACAATAGCCTGTCCATATTTTGAAAAAAAACCTATGGATAGAATTTTAACACCATAACTAGTAACAGGATTCATAATTCCATTTTTATATTGAAAATTCACAGATTTATTTTCAATATTAAACATTAATGGAATAGAAGGCCCATAAATATCAGCATCCAATAATCCTACATGAAAACCCATTTTTACTAAAGTAACAGCAATATTTGTTGCGATTGTAGATTTTCCTACTCCCCCTTTTCCAGAAGCGACAGCTATTATATTTTTTATTATAGATTTTGTCTTTGTATTTGTATCTGATTTTATTTCTATTTTTATACTTATTGTATCTGAAATATTTTGATTTTTTATAGAATGGGTGATATCTTTTATAAGTTTGTTTTTTATATGCATAGCAGGATTGGATAAACTCAAGTAGATCTTAATTTCATTATCTAATAAATCTATTTTTTTTACCCAACCAGATTCTATAATATTTTTATTATCAATAATAATAACATTTTTTAATGCTTTTTCAATTTTTTTTTTCATACATACATAACATATAATATATATACTATTTCACATTCACAATAGTACAAAAAAATAGTTAGATTGAAATATACTATAAAAAAAATAGAATGAATTTATACACCTATTACTATCATACAATAATCATGGTTTTTAGATGGAAACATTTTCTTTTTTTAGAAACTATGTTTTTAAAAAAACTTTTTCTTTCAGATAAAGAAAAGATGTTTTTTTTATCCCTGTCAAAAAAACGAAAAATAGAATTTTTAGGGATCCGTTATGCTTTGAGATATATGGGGATAAAAATGAATATTTTTTATAATAAAAAAAGAAAACCTTTTCTTTTTCCTGAAGAAAAATATATTTCTTTAAGTCATTCTTTTGAAAAGATTGCCGTAGCTATAAGTTCTTATCAGATAGGAATAGACATAGAAAAATTACGAGAAGATAAAAAAATAATGAAAATAAAAAAAAAATTTATTCGGGATGATGAATCCATTTTTATTCATCCAAATTATGAAGAAGATTATTTGTATATTATATGGGGAATTAAAGAAAGTTTATATAAACTAGAAGGTGGTATTTTTTATAGTTTTTTAGATCATTATAAAGTTTCTCCTTTTTCTATTAAAAAGGATTCTTGTGTATCATGTTGGATTATAAAAAATTCCTATAGTAAACGATTTTCTGCTTTCTATAGAAAAATAGAAAAACATTACTTAGTTTATATTATAGACAAATAAATGTGAATGTGAAAATGAATGATTGGATAGATATTCTTTTATCTCCCTATTATCATAATAGTTATTCTCACACAATTTTAGAATTTACGGCTGTAGTATTTACAATATCTAGTGTTTTTTTTGCTCAAAAAAATAATGTATGGGTATATCCAATAGGTATAATCAGCACTATTATATATAGTTATTTAACTTTTGAAATTTCTCTTTATGGAGATTTTATTATAAACTTGTATTACACGTTAATGAGCTTTTATGGATGGTATACATGGATATATAAAAAGGATAATAATAAAGAAATCCCTATTACTTTTTGTAATAAAAGAGATTATTTATATACTTTTATTTTATTTTTATTCACTTGTGTTTTTAGTGTAATGGTTTATCTTTTTTATGGAAAACTTAAATCTCATTCTGATTGGATAGATGTACTGACAACGGGAATTTATTTTTCTGGTATGTATCAAATGGCCATGAAAAAAGTAGAAAATTGGATATTTTGGATGGTAGGAAATGTAATCTCCGTTCCTCTTTATTTTTTTAAGGGTTTTGTATTGACAGGGATTTTATTTTTTTTTCTTGTCCTATTGTCTATAATGGGATTTTTGATTTGGAAAAAAAGAGCACTTAATCAAATTTATTCATAATTTTTTCGTTTTTCGTTAATTGATTCCACAACATCGTTAATGTTATCGTATTCTTTTTCTGTTTTTTTTTGAAGATCTTTCATTTTAATTTTGTTTTTATTGATTTCATTTTTCCCTATGCTAATAGCAAACGGAATATTGTTATCATTAGCATATCTAAATTGTTTTCCTATTTTATCTGCATTAGGATATAACTGAGTAGAAATTCCTTTTTTTCTCAAAAATTTGATTATTTTGTATGCATACAAAACCTCTTCATTTCCAAAATGAATAAACAAAACTTTTGAAGGATAATTGTAAACTGTTTGAAATAAATTTTCGCTCTCCATTTCTAAATAAATTCGATCCAAACCCAAAGAAACTCCAACTCCATAAGTATTGTTCATTCCAAATGAATTAGCTAATTGATCATATCTACCTCCTCCTCCAATAGAAATAGAATTTCTATTGTTGAATGGAACAATTTCTAATATTGTACCTGTATAATAATTCATCCCTCTGGATAAAGAAAGGTTCCATTCCAATTTTGTCTTTTGTAAAGAAATATTTTTTATATTGTTATAAATAAAATTTAAATCTCGTAGGCCTTTTTTTCCTTTTTCAGAATTTTGTAAGGCGACAGTCAAATGTTTTTCTTTATTATCGAAATTTTCTTTTATATCGATAAAATACGCCACTTTATCAAATGATTGAGATGAAATTCCTTTGTGAAGCATTTCTTTTTTTACTAAATCTCGTCCAATTTTATTCCATTTATCTAAAGATGTAGTAAAGTCTTTCCATAAATGATCTTTTATTCCAGCCATTTCAACTAATCCTCTTAATATATCTCTATGATTAATGTAAAGAATAATAGGAAAATTCAATTTAGTAAAAATTTCGTCACAAAGTTGAATTAATTCTATTTCTTCCCATAAAGAAGAAGAAAATGACATTATATCTGCATCACATTGATAAAATTCTCTAAATCTTCCTTTTTGAGGTTTGTCTGCGCGCCATACAGGTTGTATCTGATATCTTTTAAAAGGGAAAACGATTTCATTTTTATGCATCACTACATAACGAACAAAAGGAATCGTTAAATCATATCTAAGAGCTTTATTCGATATTTTTTCAATAAAATATTTTGAAATGTTCACTGTTTTTTTATCATTCTTAATTTCTTTTAAAAAATCTAAAAAATTTTTTTTAAAAAAATTACCTGAATGTAATAATTTAAATATTAAGGAATCTCCTTCTTCTCCATATTTTCCAATAAGAGTATAAATATTTTCAATAGAAGGAGTTTCTATTGGATTGAAACCAAAAAGTTCAAATTGTTTTCGAATCGTTTGAATTAAATAATTTCGCTTATTCATCTCAATGGATGAAAAATCTCTGGTCCCTTTGGGGATATTAAGAGTCATCAATTCTACTCTTGATTTGTATTATTTTCTTTTTTACGAATACGTTTTTTTAATATTTTTTCATTTTCATTGTATGAGATAGGAAGATCAAAATTATCTTCTAGCATATATTTTTTATGTTTTTTTTCTATAAAAAAATTTGAATTTATAGACTGATCAAAAATATTTTGTTTTTGATTCGATGAAAAGTCATTTTTTTTACTTTTATAATCTAAATGACTTGAATCTATTTTTGAAAAATAAGGATCAATTCGTTTAGAGTAAGAATGGATTTCTTCTATTTTGTTTAACCTTTGTTCATAAGGTTCTTCTAACCTATGAAATATTTTTTTCTCTTCGTGATTAATCGCACGCTGTATTTCCGTAGGAAAGCCCGTAGCTACTATAGTTACGGAAATTGCTTCTTCCAAGCTATCGTCTTCTCCTATCCCCATAATAATATTGGCGTTATTTCCTGCTTCAGTTTGAATATAATCACTAATAATTCCTATTTCATCTATAGTAATTTCTATTTTTCCTGAAACGATAAGAAGAAGAACATTCTTGGCTCCTGTAATTTTATTATCATTCAATAATGGAGAATCTAAAGCTTGCACTACAGCTTCCTTCGCTCGATTCTCTCCAACAGCAATGGAAGATCCCATAACAGCTGTTCCACTTTCTTTTAGAACAGTTCTTGTATCTCTTAAATCTATATTTTGTTTATAATGATGAGTAATGACTTCAGCAATCCCCTTAGCTGCAGTAGTTAAAACTTCATCTGCTTTTGCAAAACCAGCTTTAAATCCTAAATTTCCATATAATTCTCTCAATTTATCATTATTAATAACAATGAGAGAATCTACATTTTTTCTTAATGCTTCTATTCCTTTTTGAGCTTGTTGTAGTCTCATTTTTCCTTCAAAATGAAATGGAATTGTAACGATACCTACAGTTAAAATTCCCTTCTCTTTAGAAATTCCTGCAATAATTGGAGCTGCACCAGTTCCCGTACCTCCACCCATTCCTGCTGTAATAAAAGTCATTTTTGTGTTAGAATCTAAAATACTTTTTATTTCCTCCAAACTTTCTAATGCAGCTTTTTCTCCTACTTCTGGATCTGCTCCAGCACCAAGTCCTTCTGTAATAGAAGCACCTAATTGAATTTTTATAGGAACTGGATTATTATTTAATGCTTGTGCATCTGTATTACACGCTATAAAATCTACGCCAGTAATTCCTTGTTCAAACATATGACTTAAAGCATTACTTCCTCCTCCTCCGACTCCGATTACTTTTATGGAAGCTGAACGATTTTTTTTCAATTCCAATTGAGTGTTTTCTTTTTTTATAAAATCTTCTTTTTTCATTTCATGATTTATTATTCTGTATCATTCAATATTTGACGGAACTTATCTGCCCAAATTTCAAGAAAAGATTTTGATTTTTTTTTATTTTTTTTATTTTTATGATCTTCATCATAATTATAACTTAATCTACGATTTTTATTATAAAATTTTGTAGAAATAAACTCAGAATTTTCATCATATCTATGTCCCATATCTGGGTTTTTACAAAGATATTTTTTTTTATCATTAAGTCCTTTTATTACTAATCCTATAGACGTAGCGTATTCTGGATTATTTATAATACCATTTTCTCCTCCTGCAATATGTTCATTAGAATAACCTATACGAACATCCATCCCCGTAATATATTCTGTTAACGGACGGATATGTTGAAGTTGAGCCCCCCCCCCTGTCATAACTAATCCTGCAATAAGTCTTTTCTTTTGCTCTTCATTTCCATAATTTTTGATTTCCACATTTACTTGTTCCAAAATTTCACATACTCGTAGATGAATAATTTGGGAAAGGTGTTTTAAAGAAATTTCTTTAGGGTCACGACCTCTTAATCCAGGGATACAAACAATTTCTGTCTCCTTGTTTTCTCCTGGCCATGCAGATCCAAATTTTATTTTCAATAATTCTGCTTGCCGTTCAATAATCAGACAATCTGTTTTTATATTTTCAGTTATGACATTCCCTCCAAAAGGGATAACGGCAGTATGACGAATAATGTTATCTTTAAAGATAGCAATATCTGTAGTCCCCCCTCCTATATCTACTAAAGCCACTCCTGCTTCTCTTTCTTCTGTACTTAATACAGCTTCAGCAGAAGCTAAAGGTTCTAAAGTCATATCAGCTAAATTCAATCCTGCAGCTTTAACACATCTTCCAATATTTCGTATAGAAGAGATTTGTCCTACTACTACATGAAAGTTTGCTTCTAAACGACTTCCATACATTCCTATAGGTTCTCCTATTTCTGCTTGACTATCAACTTTATATTCTTGTGGAAGTACATGAATAATTTCTTCTCCTGGTTGCATCACCATTTTATGAACTTGATCTATTAATTTTTGTATATCTTTTTGACTGATGACATTTTCAAAATCTGATCTAGTAATATAATCATTATGTTGTAAACTTCTAATATGTTGTCCAGCTATTCCAACAATAACTTCTTTTACTTTTAACCCAGAACTATGCTCCGCCTCCGATACTGCTTCACGAATAGCCTCAATTGTTTGAGTTATATTATTTACAACCCCTCTATGCACACCTACACTTTTAGATCTACCTATGCCTAAGATCTCAATCTTATTATATTCATTTCTCCTTCCTACCATAGCTACAATCTTCGTGGTTCCCACATCAAGACCGATAGCTACATCTTGATATTCCATAGACTTATCTTTTTTTTGCGACTACTTGGTCTTTATATTGCAAATCAATCCTTTTGTATTGATCAATATCTATTTTATTTAGGTACTGCTTATAAAATGCTTTTAATTTATTCAATTTATTTTTAAAATCCTTTATATTTCCTAATATAATATGATGATTTCCGATTTTGGGTATTAAAATAAATGAATTTTCGTTATTTTTTTTTATGCTAATAATTTGGTTTTTCAATAACTCATCAGAATTTATAAATTTTATTAAATTTGTTAAATATTTTTTTTCTTCTTTTGAAAATGCTCCTTTTGCCAATATAACTTTTGGTGAAAAAAAAGAAGAAAGTTCTAAATTTTCCGCATCTTTGGTAAGATAATATTCTTTATTTCCATTCTTGATTCTTAATATGGGTTCTTTTTGCAAAATTCTAATGTTTAGAGTCCCATCCACACTAAGAAACACTTCAGATTTTTTTATAAAAGGATAATTATTTAATTTTTTTTCCATTATCAATATACATAATTGACCAATTTTTTTTTCAATTTCTTCTGTTTTATAAAACAGAATCTTTTTAACAATTTCTTCATTTATAAAATGATTTTCAGATAAGGGATCAATAACAATATTAAATTTTTTTACAATTCTATTTTTATGTGTTTTTTGAGAAAAATAAAAAAACGGAATCATACAAATTATATATAACAATAAAATCAAGAATGTTTTATTATTTTTCATTTATTTTTCCATATCGTTTACACAACCATTCTTTGATAGGAATAATTAAGGTATCTATATCTCCAGCGCCTATTGTCATAATAATATCAAAACATTTTTTTTTAACCTTTTCTAAAACTTGGGGCATAGTAGATATTTCTTTAGAGTTCATTTTAATTTTTTTTAATAAATTACTAGAATTAATCCCATTTATGGGGAATTCTCTAGCTGGATAAATATCTAATAATATTAAAGTATCAAGACGTTCTAAACTTTTCGCAAAAGATTCTTCAAAAAATTGAGTTCTACTAAATAAATGAGGTTGAAAAATCCCCAATATTTTTTTGTTTGGAAAACATTCTCTTACAGTATCGATTAAAGCATTGATTTCTGTAGGATGATGTGCATAATCATCTATATATATTTTTTTTGAAGATTGATAATGAATAGAATATCTTCTTTTAATCCCTTTAAATAAAAATAAAGCTTTCCTAATTTTTTCTTCAGGAATTTTTAAATAATCAGATATAGATAATGCGGCAGTAATGTTTTTTAAATTATGTTTACCTGGAATGGGCAAAGGTAAAGATTTCCATGTTTTGATAGGAGTATGAAAATCAAAATACCATTTATTTTCTTTCATATAAAGATGATTGGAATAATAATTTTCTTTTTTCAATACAGAATAATATATAGCGTGATTAGATAGAAAAGATTCTTCTTTACAAAGAAAGATTTTTTTATATGGTTTTTTTACTCTTTTTGAAAAAGTTATATAAGCTTTTTTCAAAGATTCTTTTTTGGGATAAGTATCAACATGGTCTTGGTCTAAAGAGGTCAAACATGCTATATTAGGAGATAAGTATAAAAAAGAATGGTCAAATTCATCGGCTTCTACCAAAAAAATTTTTTTTCTATTCAATATTCTATTCAATATTAAATTCGATTGATAATTTTCAGATATTCCTCCTAAAAAAGCAGTGACATTCATTCCTACACTATATAAAATATGTCCTAATAAGGTACAAGTCGTTGTTTTTCCATGTGTTCCTCCTATGGCTATGCAAATAGCGTTTTCTGTAATTAAAGATAATACTTGAGAGCGTTTTTTTATATTTTTTCCATATTTTATTAAATACATCCATTGTTTATGATGACTAGGAATAGCTGAAGTGTATACAATCAAACATTGTTGAGATAACACCCACTTGGGTAATGTTTCAATACTATCATGATAATTGATGGATATTCCTTCTTTTTCTAATTCTTTTGTCAAAAAAGTTTTATTCTTATCATGACCATAAACAGTTTTCCCCATAGTGTTAAAATATCTAGCTAAGGAACTCATCCCTATTCCTCCTATTCCTATAAAATAAAAAGAATCAATTTTGTTTAAATTCATAAAATAATTTGTAAAATCTCGTTTATAATATCGTTTGTTGCTTGAGGTTTTCCTAATTTTAATATGTTTCTTGTCATTTTTTCTTTCATGTTGTGATCATTCACTAATTGTATAACAGAATTCACTAGTTTTTGCTCTATTTCCTCATTTTTTATAATTAAAGCCGCTTTTTTTTCTTCTAATATTTTCGCATTTTTATTTTGATGATCATTTGAGGACCCAGGAAAAGGAATCAATATATATGGTTTTCCTACTAAACATATTTCTGATATAGTTAAAGCTCCAGCTCTAGATACTATGATGTCTGCCGCTGCATAATATACTGGTATATTTTCAATAAATTCCATAAAAATAATATTAGAATGATGAGATATTTTATCTTTTTTGATTTTATGAAAATCTAATTTTCCTACCTGCCAAATCAGTTGCATATCCCATTCTATTATCTTTTTTAATCCTTTTATCCAAGCCTTATTCATACTATTGGATCCTTGACTTCCTCCTATAGATAAAATAATAGGTTTTGTTCTTTTTAATCCTAAATGAATACAAGCTTTTTCTTTACTAGGTAATTGTTGTAATATTTCAGATCTTACTGGATTTCCGGTTACAACCGTTTTTTCCTTTGGAAAGTACTTTTTTGCTTGTTCATAAGCAATGCATATTTTATTTGCATAACGAGAAAATATTCTATTGGTCAATCCAGGAAAAGAATTCTGTTCTTGAATCAAGATAGGTATTTTATTTTTTTTTGCAGCATATAAAGTAGGAAAACTGACAAATCCACCTGTTCCAATAACTATATCTGGAGAAAACTTTTTAATAATTTTGTTAGCCAAAAATAAACTATATATTAGTTGCATAGACACAATCCAAGCTGACATAGAAAAAAATTTGTTTATTCCACCTGAAATACAAATTTCTTCAATGGAATATCCAAATCTGGGGATTTCTCGCATTTCCATGTGGTTTTTAGATCCAATAAACAAAATATCAATTTTTGGAATTTTTTTTTTAAGTTCATTAGCAATAGCTATTCCTGGATATATATGTCCACCGGTCCCTCCACTCCCAATAATTATTCTAGGTGGAATGTTATGATTAATGTGATTCATTATGAATTATAATTTTATCTGTCGAGTTCTTATATATTATTCGACTGACACTTAATATAATACCAAAACTAAAGAAAGTGACCCACATAGAAGTGCCTCCAGCACTAATCAGTGGTAAAGTTTGTCCTGTAACTGGAAATAAACCAACAGCTATTCCCATATTAATAAGGGCCTGATTGATAATAGGATAACCTACGGCAAGGACCAATAAAGAACAAAAATAATTTTGTACTTTCGTAGCTATTATCATAATTCTGATTAGAATTAGTATATAAATGAATAAAAGGATCACCCCTCCAACAGATCCGTATTCTTCGATTATAATAGAATAAATAAAATCTGAGGATGATTGTGGTAAAAAAGCCTTGAAAACACTTTTTCCAGGTCCACGACCAAATTTATTCCCTAAAACTATAGCTGTTTTAGATTGTTTCATTTGATAACTTTCTTCAGATTCATGATCCAAAAATTTTTCTATACGACTTTTCCATGTATAAACCCTATTCATAGGTTTTCCCCATTTAATAACAGAATAAATATATATTCCTGAAAATAAAATTCCCATTAAAAAAACCCCTATGATACTTGTGAATGGGTATCCTCCTATGAAAAGTAAAATTAAAACGGATATAAAAACAATAGCAGCAGTAGAACCATTGGCAGGGAAAATTAATCCAATAATAAAAAAGACTGGAAACAACAAAGGAAAAAAAGAATTGATGAAATTTATTCGTTCTTTCTTTTTTTTAGATAAATATCTAGCACAATAAACGAAAAGAACTAATCCAGCAATATTGGAAGTTTGAAAAGATATATTTATAATAGGAATATGTAACCAACGAGAAGCATTCACTCCATCCAATTCTTTTCTTTGAGTTATCGTGAAAATTAATAAAATGAATACGATAGGCATGGAAAAAATAGACATACGGTAAAAATATTTATAGTCTATGAATTGAGTGAAAAAAAGGATACAAAAGCCAACTAACAAAAAAAGAGCATGTTTTAATAAATAACTAAATACTGTATTTGTTCCTCCATATGTAGAAACTAAATTTGTGCTAGCAGAATAAACTGGCAGAAAGGAAAATATAGCTAACAAAGATATGAAAGCCCATAAATATCTATCTCCTTTTATGTATTTATTTAAAAATAGGCCTATTTTATTATAAATTTTCATAAACTCAGTTTGATTACTTCTTGTTTAAATTTGTTTCCTCTTTCTTTATAATCTTTAAAAAGATCAAAACTAGAACAAGCAGGAGAAAATAAAACATTATCTCCATGGGAAGATAATATATAAGCCATATAAACAGCTTTCTTAATATTATTTGTATCCAAAATAATATCAATAATCTTTTCAAAAAAATTTGTAATTTTTTTATTATTTTTTCCTAAACAAATTATAGCTTTTACTTTTTGTTTCACTAAAGGAATTAATTCTATATAATTGTTTCCTTTATCTTCTCCTCCTGCTATCCATATGATAGGTGCGTTTGTACTTTTTAATGCATAAAAAACTGCATTTACATTAGTGGCTTTAGAGTCATTAATAAATTGAACTCCATTTATACTTCGTATTTTTTCCATACGGTGTTCTATAGATTTCAATTTTGATAATATAGAAATTACTGATTCCTTTTTTACGTTTAATATTTCGGATATAATTGATGAAGCCATAATGTTATAAAGATTATGATCTCCTGTTAAAGGAATATTTTTTACATTTAGTAAATATATTTCTTGTTTTTTTTTATTTCTAATAAATATTTTTTTATCTTTTATATAAGCGCCTGTATGTAATTCTTCCTTTATAGAAAAAGGAATACATTGAGACTCAATAGAGTATTTATTTAACCCCTCTCTTATAATAGGATCGTCATAATTATAAATGAAAATATCTTCTTTTTTTTGAAAAGTCGCTATTTTAAATTTAGAATCAATGTAATTATCAATGTTGTAGTCATATTTATTTAAGTGATCTCTTGTTATATTTAATAATACTGCGATATTTGAACGGAAATTGAAACAATCATCTAATTGAAAACTACTCATTTCTAATATATAAACGTCTTTTTTTTTATGACTTCTTTAGAAAAACTATGTCCTATATTTCCTGCTATTCCTACATTGATTCCTTTTTTTTTAAGTATTTTATAAATAATGGAACATGTTGTAGTTTTTCCATTACTTCCTGTAATTCCGATGACATAAGAATTTTTTAAAAAATTTTTTCCAAACTCTAATTCGGATTGTATAGGAATTCCTAAAAAATTGATTTTTTTTATCAAAGGATTGTTTCTAGAAATTCCAGGACTTTTTATCACTTTAATAGCATTTTGAATAATCATATTATCTGTATGGCCTTTTTCTTCAAAAGGAATTTTATTTTCTATTAAAATTTTTCTGTATTTATTTAGAATCATTCCAGAATCTGATAAAAATATTTTGAATCCATTTTTTTTAGCTAATAAAGCTGCTCCTACTCCACTTTCTCCTCCCCCTAATACAATTATGAATTTTTTTTTCATTTTTTGTTTTTATTATATAATTAATAAAATAAACACTAACATAGAGAGCATCATTTGTATGATAATAAAACGATTGAAAATCTTATTTTCATGATATCCTAGTTTTTGAAAATGATGATGTAAAGGTGCCATAATAAAAATTCTTTTTCCTATCCCATATTTTTTTTTAGAAAATCTAAAATACAATACTTGCATGATTACAGAAATATTTTCAACAAAAAAAATTCCACATAAAATAGGCAATATTAATTCTTTTCTATTTATAATAGCTAATGTAGCAATAACTCCTCCTATAGTTAAACTTCCAGTATCTCCCATAAAAATTTGAGCGGGATAAGTATTATACCAAAGAAAACTTATTAAAGATCCTAAAAAAGAAAAAGAAAATATTATAATTTCTTCTATGTTAGGAATATATATAAAATGAAAATAGGAGGAATATATTTTATTACTAGAAATAATAGATAATAAAGATAAGGTAGCAAAAATAATAGAAGAAATTCCCGCTGTTAATCCATCTATTCCATCAGTTAAATTCGCTCCATTGGATAAAAACGTAATAATTCCTACAACAATAGGAATAAAAACAATCCATGTGTATTTTTTACATTTTTGATTATACCAACTCAAAAGATAAGCATAGTTAAATTCATTATTATGATATAAAATGGGGATGGTCGTTTTAAACCCATATTCTTTTTCTTTAAAAAAATGTGAATCTTTTGATTCTATTTTTTGTTTTTGAATAGAAGAAATACTTGTATTAAAATACATAGTAATACCAATTAAAATTCCTAATAAAATTTGACTAAATACTTTCCCTATTATACTAAGTCCTTTTTTATTATGTTTGATTTTAATATAATCATCTATAAAGCCAATACAACCTATATACAATGTAGTCATTATCAACATCAATACATACACATTATTTAATGTCGAAAAAAATATTGTAGGAATTAACGTAGAAAATATAATAACAACTCCCCCCATAGTTGGGGTCCCTTCTTTTTCTTTTTGACCAAAAAGTCCAAGATCTCGGATCTTTTCTCCTATAACATTATTTTTTCGATTCCAACATATAATTTTTTGATATAAAATCAACGCTATGCAAAATGATAAAAAAAAAGATATAATGGCTCTGTAAAAAACAGAATTTATATTAAAAAAAAATAAGTATTTAAAAAAATAAATCATCTTACTTATCGTAAGTTTCTAACAAATGTTTAACAATTTTCATATCATTAAAAGAATAACGTACTCCTTTGATTTCTTGAAAAGTTTCATGTCCTTTTCCAGCTATTAGAATAATATCTTTTTTTTTGGCAATTTGAATTGCAGTTTGAATAGCTTCTTCTCGTTTCATAAAAGTTAAAATATCTTTTTTTTTTAGATATGATTTAAAATTTTTCATGTCATGGAATATTTTATTGATGTCCTCATATCTAGGATTATCAGATGTAAAAATAGGTATATCACATGTTTCGTAAACAATTTTTCCCATCAAAGAACGTTTTTTTCTATCTCTATTCCCTCCACAACCTATGACGCAAATTAATTTTTCATCATATTTTTTTATGGCTTTAATAGTATTTAAAACAGATTTTAATCCATCTGGGTTATGAGCATAATCTATAATAATACGAAGACCTGAATGAGAAATAAATTGCTCAAAACGTCCATTTATAGGGCGAACATGTCTTATGCTTTTAACAATATCATTTTTTTTTTTCCTAATAATATAGCGGTAGCATAACTAGCCAATAAATTATAGATATTAAATCTTCCTATCAAATTGATAAATATTTGATGCCCATCAATGAGTAATTGATTTCCATCAATATTTTCTTTTAAAATTTTGATTTTAAAATCTGTTTTTTTTTTAATTCCATAAAAATAAATTTTAGCTGAAGTTTTTTTTATAATTTGATGTGAATTTTCATCATCCGAGTTTACCAACGCAAAAGCATTTTTAGATAAATTATTAAAAAAAAGTCTTTTAGTAGATAAATAATGACGAAAAGATTTGTGATAATCTAAGTGATCATGTGTAATATTAGTAAAAACTCCCCCTTTAAATAATAATCCTGCAATTCTTTTTTGATCTATTCCATGTGAACTTACTTCCATAAAAGCGTATTTACACCCTTTTTGTATTGAAATATTTAAATATTTATTAATTTCAATAACATTCGGAGTTGTATGTGTCGTAAGATACTTTTTGGATAATATTTTTATACACATAGTAGAAATAAGAATATTTTTTTCTCCCATTTTAGAAAATAATTGATGAAGTATTGTAGCTACGGAAGTTTTTCCATTTGTTCCAGTAATTCCTATTAATTTTATTTTTTTTGTAGGATGATCGTAAAAATTAGACGATATAATCCCTAAAGCTTCCACAGAATTTGGAACAAAAACATAAGTAACATGTTTATGAATAGAAAAAAATTTCTTTTCACAAATGATAGTATTAGCGCCTTTTTGTATAGCATCTATAATAAATTTGTGCCCATCTGTTTTTTTTCCTTTTATGGCTACAAAAATCATATTAGGTTGTACTATTTTGGAATCTACAGAAATTCCTTCTATAAATTTAGATGTATTTTTTATTCCTATTATTTTTAATACATGCACTTTTTCCAAAACATTTTTTAACAGTTTTTTCATTCTTCTAATTTCAAAAATATAATTTGATTTTTTTTTAATTTTTTTCCTGGTTGAACAGACTGATAAATTACTTTTCCTATTCCTTCATATTGTATATGAAATCCCCTATTCTCTAATAAAGGGATAATTTCTTTTCCAGGAACAGATACAACATTAGGCATTATCCATTTATCGATAAAAAAATATTTTGATTCCATAATTTTATTTAGTAAATCTTTCTGATTATTTTTCTTTTTTAAAAATATTCTTCTTCCTATTCTTGGATAAATAGATTTAGCAATTTTATCGAATACTGGAACGGCGACTTCAATTCCATAGTATCCTTTTTCCGGTTTTGAAATCACTACGATGCAAGAATATTTTGGATTTTTTGCAGGAAAATATCCGACAAAAGAACTATTATAAGATAAAGGTTTCCCTTTTATCCAATAATTTAACTGTGTTGTTCCTGTTTTTCCAGCATAAGGATATTCTGGGTTATAATATTTTTTGGCTGTTCCATTTTTTACGACCCCTTCCAACATATTCTGGACTTGAATTAAAGAATATTTTTTAGCTATAGAAGGATTCATAATAATAGGTTTTGTGTATTTTTTTATGCTTTTTCCATGATATTTTATTTCTCTAATAAATAAAGGTTTCACCATTTTTCCTTGGTTCGCAATAGCATTATAAAAAGTAAGTATTTGTAAAGGAGTTAATTTTATATTATATCCAAAAGTCATCCATGGCAAGGTAATACTACTCCAATTTTTCCCTCCAGGTTTTGGAATAAAAGGCATACTTTCTCCTGGGATATCTATTCCTATCTTTCTGTCCAATTTCCATTTCTGTAAATGTTTTATGAATTTTTCAGGATTTTCTTTATAATTTTCGTAAATAATTTTTGCTATACCTACATTTGAAGATCGTTCTAAAATTTGTTTTGGATTCATTTCTACGTATCCATTATAATGACTATCTCGTATTTTTTTTCCCCTTAATATCATGACTCCACCTTTGGTGTTTACAATCATATTTACATCTATTTTTTTATCTTCTAAAGCTGCAAGAATAGACATTGTTTTGAAAGTAGATCCAGGCTCTGTGCCTTCCCATACTGCGAAATTTCTTAAATCTTCATAAGTATTTTTTTTTGTTTTTTCTAGATTGATCATAGCAGGAATTTCTCCAGTTTTTACATCCATTAAAATTACACATCCATGATGTGCTTGAGAAACAGATAGTTCTTGAAGTAATGCATGGTATGCGATGTCTTGTAAATATATATCTATAGTGGAATAAACGTCTCTTCCATCTTCTGGATTAACATCGTTTTCTGATTTCAGTGGTTTCCATATATTAGAACTAATACGTTGTTCTAATCTTTTTCCATCTTTTCCTTTTAAATATTTGCTAAAAGCCCCTTCTAATCCGGCTTTCCCTCTATGATCATCATATCCTAATGTTCTTTTTCCAATATTTTCCAATGTATGAATTCTACATATTTTTTTTTCTACAATAAAACCACCTCGTATTTGACCTTTATTAAAAATGGGAAAATTTCGTAATATTTTAAAATGTGGATAATCTAAATTTTTTGCTAATAAAAAATATCTATTTCTCTTTTTTTTTTCGGATTGAAATTTTTTATAGAAAAAAAGTTTTGGTTTTTTGAATAAATTTTCCAAAGAATTACATAAAGAATAAACATTTTCTTGAAATAATTTTTCAGATATAGATCTAAAATCAATGTGAATATCGTATCTTATGACAGACATCGCTAAAATACTACTATCTGCTGCATAAATATTTCCACGTTTAGCCTTAATCAAATTGGTTCTAATCGTTTTTTCTATAACATATTTTTTGTATCCTTCTGAGTAATTTTGTATATAAAATAAATTGAAAATAATTAATGCTGCAATAAATATAAATAGGAAACCAATTAAATAAGATTTATATAATAAAATATACCTTTTTTGTCTCATTATTTATTTTCTTGTGTATGATTTTCTATAACTAATTCATATGGAGGAGATTCTAAATATTTTAATCCATTAACTAATTTTTTTCTTATAAAAGAGGCCAATTGCATTTTCATACATTTACTATGTATATCTGCATACTCAGATTTCAATTCTTTTATTTCTTCACTAATTTTAGTTATTTTTCTAATTTTACGATCCATCATATGTGAACTAGTAATACTAATTAAAGATAAAATTGTAATAAAAACAATAAAATTCCAACTACGATAAGCATCTTCTTTTACTAAAAATTTTCCTTTCAGGATATATTGTATATTTTTTTTCATGAAGAACATTATTTTTAAATCTTTTCTGCAATTCTTAATCTAGCGCTTCTAGATCGTGGATTTTTTATAATTTCTTGATAACTCGGTTTAATTACTTTTTTATGAATCATTCTAAATGGAAGGGGGTTCAAATTTATTTTATTTATTATAATTCCCTTTTTTAAAAAATATTTAATAATTCTATCTTCTATTGAATGATATGAAATCACAGCTATTCTTCCCTTTGGAAAAATAATTTTAGAAGATTCTAGTAAAAAATTCTTTAAAATATTTATTTCATTATTAACCTCTATTCGTATAGATTGAAAAAGTCTAGAAAAAAATCTTTTTCTTTTTTTAAAAGATCCTTTGATAAAAAAAATGTGAGTTAAATCCAAAGTAGTCGTAATATTTTTTATCAAACGTTTTTTTAATATTTTATTTACAATTTTTTTTGCATTTTTAAATTCTCCATATTCAGAAAATATATGAAATAATTTTTCTTTTGAGGATTCATTTAGAACATTTTGAGCGGAATAAAAAGATTCTTGATTCATTCTCATATCTAAAATACAATTAAATCGATTAGAAAAACCTCTTATAGGATTGTCTATTTGATAAGAGGAAATCCCTAAATCCACTAATATTCCTGATACTTTATCTATACAATTTTGATTCAAAATATCACGTATATGAATAAAATTATTGTGAAATAGATGAAAACGTTTATCTTTGATCCAATTTTTTTTTATGGATTCCTTGTCCTGGTCTAAAGCTATCAAAGTTGCTTTTTTATTTAACTTTTTTAGAAGTTCATAAGAATGCCCCCCTCCTCCAAATGTGGCGTCTACATAAATACCGTTTTGATCTGTAATTAAATTTTCTATACTTTCTTTGATCAGAACTGGTTTATGATGATATTGAAAATTCATTTTTATACATGGTATAGGTGTATGTAGGCGAAATTATATGTTTTATAACTAAACTATATATGTTGCAATGAAATTTAATTTAATTAAAACAGACATATCTTCTAAAGCAAGAATAGGAATTTTAGAAACAGATCATGGTAAAATAGAAACACCTATTTTTATGCCAGTTGCTTCAAAAGGTTATGTAAAATCTGTTCCAACACATGAACTTTATAAAGTATGTAAAATCATTCTTGGAAATACCTATCATTTACATTTACAACCCGGTATTGAAGTGTTACATAAAGCCGGAGGAATTCATTCTTTTTTGAATTGGAATAAATCTATCTTGACAGATAGTGGAGGATTTCAGATTTTTTCTATGAAAAAATTAAATAAAATTACTGAAGATGGAGTTTTATTTAAATCTATTATAAATGGATCTTTTCATTTTTTTTCTCCTGAAAAATCTATGAGAATTCAGCGTTTTATAGGTGGAGACATTATTATGGCTTTTGATGATTGTCCTCCTTTTCCCTGTAGTCACGAAGAAGCTAAAAAATCCGTAAATAAAACACATCGTTGGTTAAAAAAATGTTATTATTATTTAAAAAAAAATCCAGAAATATATGATTATAAGCAAGGTTTCTTTCCTATTATCCAAGGAAGTATTTACAGGGATCTAAGAAAATATTCTGCAGAAGAAATATCCTTGTTAGAACCTGAAGGATATGGAATAGGTGGATTAAGTTTAGGAGAAGAAAAAGAGCAAACACATAATATGACTGATTTACTAACAGACATTTTGCCTAAGGAAAAACCCAGATATTTAATGGGAGTTGGAAATCCTGTAGATATTTTAGAAGGAATTGCTCTTGGGGTGGATATGTTTGATTGTGTTTTACCTACAAGGAATGGACGTCATGGAATGCTATTTACATGGAAAGGAATTATGAATATAAAAAACAAAAAATGGGAAAAAGATTATTCTTGTTTAGATGAATTTGGAAATTCTTATGTAGATCAATTGTATAGTAAATCTTATTTGAGACATCTTTTTTTATCTAGAGATAATTTAGCGAAAGAAATAGCTTCAATTCATAATCTTTCTTTTTATTTTCATCTTATTCAGAAAGCCAAAATATATATCATGAACAACGAATTTTTGTCTTGGAAAAAATCTATAATTCCTTTTTTACAAAAACGTTTATAGTTATGAAAATAATTGATCGTTATATTATTCGTAATTTCATCGTGACTTTCATATTTATTACTATTTCGATCCAATTTGTGTCCATTATTATAGACCTTTCTCAACGGATGCATCGTTTAGAAAATAATCAAGGATCAATTAAAGAAGCTTTAATCTATTATTATCCTTTTTGGTCTATATGGTTAATGAATACTTTTTCTCCTATTTCCGTTTTTTTGTCTGTTATTTTTTTTACATCTAAATTAACCCATAATTCAGAAATTACAGCCATTTTATCAAGTGGAATTAGTTTTATGAGATTGACAATTCCTTACTTGCTGTCAGCTATTGTAATAGGAACCGTATCTTTAATAATAAATTATTATTTTTTGCCTATAGCTAACAAAAAAAAAAATAAATTTCATTATCAATATCTATTAAGTCCAAGGTACAAAAATAAATATGAAAAAAACCAAACGGTAAGTACTCAAATTTCAAAAAATGAATATATTTTTATCAGAAATTTTTCAAAAAAAGAAAGTATAGGAAAAGAATGTGTATATCAAAAATTTAATGGAAAAAAATTAATATACATTCTAAAATCTAAAAATATTTTTTGGGATAAAAAACATAATATATATATTCTATTCAATTACATAGAAACTACAATCAAAAAAAATCATGATTTTTTGATGATGGGAGATTATAAAATTATAAAATTACCTATAACCCCAGAACAATTTTTACCAGAGGAATATATAGCAGAGACTATGAATATTGATGAATTAAAAAAATTCATCAATATAGAAGAAAACAGAAGAAATATAAATATACATTTAAATGAATATTACCAAAGAACAAGTTTCCCCTTTTCTACTTTAATATTCACCATTTTGGGGTTATCCATATCTACAAAAAGAAAAAAAGGAGAAATTGCTTATAACATGATTATAGGAATGGCATTGGCTTTTTTTTATATTTTTTTTATAGAACTTACAAAAGTATATTCTAACAAAGATTATATTCCTTCTTGTTTTGCTATTTGGCTTCCCAATATTATTTATGGAACAATTACATTGTTCTTTTATTGTAATAGAAGTATGAATTAATTAATTCATTTCAAATCCTACTATATATACTTGTCCATTTTGTTTAATAGATTTTATGGTCACATCTCCTGAGTATTTTTTCAAAACTCGATCAACATCATTAGGTTTTTTCATTTTTTCTCCATTAATAGATAAAATGATATCTCCTTCTTCTAAACCTATAGAACTTAAACGACCTGTTCTTATCTCTTTGATTAGAATCCCATAATCAATTCCAAAATCTTTTTTATATTCTTTACTAATCGGCTCAAATATTGCCCCTAATAATTCAGATGGAGTAATTTCTTCCTTAGTTCTTATTTTTGTTTTTCCTTGTAAATCTTTCAAAATTACATTGAAAGTTTTTTTCTGTCTATTTCGTAGAATATTTACTTTTACTTTATCTCCGGGATATTTTGTTCCCACAATAAACGATAAATCTGCGATATTTTGTATAGGTTTCCCATCTATACTTTTTATGATATCACCTTTTTTAAGTCCGGCATCTGCCGCTCCACTTTTATCAAACACTTCTCCTATTAAGAAACCTTGTTGTGATTTTATATTTTGATGTGTTTCTTTATTATAAGCTTTTAAATATTCTGTTTTAGAAAGATCCATGCCTCTTACTCCTAAATATGCACGTTGCACTGTCCCGTATTTTTTGATATCTTGTATTACTTTTGCTACCAAGTTAGAAGGAGCTGCAAAACTATATCCTATGAAATTTCCTGAAGCGGAAGAAATAGCTGTGTTAATTCCAATTAATTCTCCATTAGCATTGATTAAAGCCCCTCCGCTATTTCCAGGATTTACAGCTGCATCTGTTTGAAAAAAAGATTCAATGGCTGATTGAGTTTCTCCTCTTAATATTCCTAAACTCCTGTTTTTTGCACTTATGATGCCTGCTGTTACAGTAGAGTTTAAATCAAAAGGGTTTCCTATTGCTAAAACCCATTCTCCCACTTGCACTTTATTAGAATCCGAAAAATAAATGAAAGGCAGATTTTTTTCATTTATTTTTAATAAAGCAATATCAGTGCTAGGATCTGTTCCTACTAATTTTGCTTTATAAATTCTTTGGTCACTAAGAGATATTTCTATTTTTTCTGCATCTTTTATGACATGATTGTTCGTCACTATATATCCATCAGGTGATATAATTACTCCAGATCCGTGAAGTCCGGGAGTATCATTTCTTTGAGGTTTTCTTCCTCTGTTATTTTCAAAATCATCAGGAAATCCAAAAAAGAAATCAAATGGATCAAATTGATTATTATATTTTCTTGAATAATTTTTTACATTGACTACTGCATGTATCGTTTTCGACACCACTCTAGTAAAATCAGGAAAACCCGCTGAGCTTACCAATGATGAAGATGAATTTGATGAAGTCAGTCTTGTCTTTGCTGAAGATGATGTATATGGAAACGGGAAAGGAACTTCCTTTACGTATTGTTTATATGCAGCAATAGTCATTATTGAACTCATAATACTACTCAATACAATATAAAAAACTATTTTCTTCATATATAAAAAATAAATAAAATAAATACAAACAACAAAATTAACAAATATATGGAAATTAATAAAAGTTCTGAAAATAATATTAACTTCGTTATATATGAAATTAGATTTTTATAAATATCAAGGAACAGGAAATGATTTTATACTTTTAGATTCTAGGAAAAAAAAAATAGAAAACTCTTTTTTATTCAAAAAATTGTGTGATAGACATTTTGGAATTGGGGCAGATGGAATTATTCTAATTCAAAATGATGATGAATATAAAAGCGATTTTTATATGAAATATTGTAACTCAGATGGGAAAGAAAGTACAATGTGTGGAAATGGAGGAAGATGCGCTGTTTCTTTTGCTAAAAAATTAGGAATTACCCAAAAAAATAAAATTCATTTTCGAGCTATAGATGGACATCATAATGGATTTATAATAAATAATATAGTTTCTATAAATTTGCTTAATGTAGACAGAAATACAATAAAAATTCATCCAGAACATGTTTTTTTAAATACAGGGTCTCCACATCATATTCTATTTTTAGAAAACATAAACGAAAAAAATGTATATGAAGAAGGAAAAAATATTAGATTTCAAAATCCTTATTTTGAAAAAGGAGTAAATGTTAATTTTGTAAAAATACTTGAAAATGATACTCTACAAGTACGTACTTATGAAAGGGGTGTAGAAAACGAAACTTTATCCTGTGGAACAGGAGTTGTGGCTTCTGTTATTGCTGCATGTGAAAAAAATAAAATAAAGAAAAATAAAGATATTTTAGTTCAAACTATTGGAGGAGAATTATGGGTTTCGTTAACAAAAACAAAAAATGAATACAAAAATGTTTCTTTAACCGGAAATGTTCAATTAATATTTGAAGGGTCTATTTTCATAGACAAAGATTGGTTAAAATAAATAAAAAAAAGGAATGAGAATGAGTAATTATTCATATTCAATTAATAGTGATTCTATTAAATTTCTAGAAAAATATTTAAATGAATTTTCTCCAGCAGGAAATGAAAGGGAAGGGCAAAAAATATGGATTGATTATATTAGTTCTTATGTAGAAAAAATACAAACAGATTTGTATGGAACTGCAGTAGGGATCATAAATCCTGGTTCTCCATATAAATTAATAATTGAAGCCCATGTTGATGAAATATCATGGTATGTTAATTATATAACAAAAGAAGGAATAATATATGTTTCTAGCAATGGAGGATCAGACCCCCAAATTTCTCCATCTAAAAGAGTGATCATTCATACGAAAAAAGGATTCGTACATGGAGTGTTTGGATGGCCTGCTATTCATACAAGGAAATCTTCAGAAGAGAAATCCTCACCCCCTAATGTGGATAATATATTTGTAGATATTGGTGTTTCCAATAAGACTGAAGCTATTCAAATGGGAGTTCATGTAGGTTGTATGATTACTTATCCTGATAAGTTTTTGATTATGAATAACAACTATTTTGTTTCTAGAGGGTTAGATAATAAAATAGGAGGTTTTATTATAGCAGAAGTAGCAAAAATGTTAATCGAAAATAGGATTGATTTAAAATTTGGGTTATATATAGTAAATTCAGTTCAAGAAGAAGTAGGGTTAAAAGGAGCTAAAATGATATCTAAAACTATAGAACCTAATGTTGCTATTGTGACAGATGTAACTCATGATACTTATAGTCCTATGATTGATAAAAAAACACAAGGCGATGTTAAATGTGGCCTAGGCCCTGTTATTGTATATGGACCTTCAGTACATAAAAATATTAGAGAATTCATTATTAATATAGCCAACAGTAAAAAAATACATTTTCAACGTTTAGTATCATCTAGGTATACGGGGACGGATACAGATGCTTTTGCTTATTCCAATAAGGGCGTATCATCTGCTTTAATTTCCATTCCTCTTAAATATATGCACACCACAGTAGAAATGGTACATAAAAAAGATGTAGAACAAGCTATATTATTAATTTTTGAAACCTTACAAGGAGTTAATCAAAATGAAAAATTAATTTTTATTGATTAAATAAAAAATGAATGATATCCCCATCTTTTATAAGATAATTTTTTCCCACTAAAAACATTTTTCCTGCTTTTTTTGCATTTTCTTCGGATCCGTATTTTATAAAATCATCATAATGAATGACTTTTGCTCGAATGAACCCTTTTTTTAAATCTGTATGAATAACTGAAGAAGCTTCATAAGCTGTACATGGATTAGAAATACACCAAGATCTAATTTCTTTTTTTCCTACCGTGAAAAAACTTTGTAAGTTTAACAACTTATAAGCCTTTTTAAGTACTTGATCAACTTCTGTACAATCCTCATTTTTTTTTAGAGATAAAATTACTAAAGTAGAATTTTCCATTTCTGCCATTTTTTTCATATTTTCCACATGTAAATTAGTTTTATAATTTGATTCATCATCTACATTACATATATAAATAACAGGTTTAACAGTTAATAATTGTAAATCTTTTATATATTCTTTTTCATGCTCTTGAAATGGATACATTCTAATATTTTTTCCTTCTTTTAAAAAAGAAAAAATTTTTTGCATTATATGTATAGATTTATTGATATGACTATCATTTTTTTTAATGACTTTTTCTATTTTCTTTTCTATCATTTCTAGATCTTTTAACTGTAATTCCATATCAACAATTTCTTTATCTCTAATAGGATTTACAGATCCTTCTACATGAAGGACACTGATGTCATGAAAAAAACGTATTATATGGATAATGACATTTGTTTCACGAATATGAGATAAAAATCTATTTCCTAAGCCTTCTCCCTTATGGGATCCCTTAATCAATCCTGCTATATCTACTATTTTTATTTCGGATGGAATTATTCTAATAGGATTAATGATTTTTTTTAGCACGTATAATCTTTCATCTGGAACTTTAGTAATTCCATAATTTGGCTCTATAGTAGAAAAAGGAAAATTTTCTGATAAAGCTTGGGAATTGGAAATATAATTAAAAAATGTTGATTTTCCTACATTTGGTAGACCTATAATTCCACATTTCATTTATTTATGAAATTTTAAATAAGAAAATTACAATTTTTCTTGAGAAGAAGTTTTATTTTACAAAATAAAATTTTCATGAAAGAAAATAAAATGCCGTTTTGGAAACATATTGAAGAATTAAGAAAACATATAATTCATTGTATTTGTGCAATAATCATTTCAATGATTGTTTTAATGAACAATAAAAATATTATATTCGATTGTATTATTTTTGGTCCAGCAAAAACAGATTTTATTACTTATCGTATATTGTATAAATTTACGAATACTTTTTTAGGAATTCACTTTAACTCACTTTCTTTTTTATACAAAAATTTAGAAATACAAAATAGACAAATATTTGGACAATTTCATATTTATATATGGACTTGTTTTATAGGAGGAGTTATTTTATCTTTTCCTTATGTTTTTTATGAATTTTGGAAATTTATAAAACCAGCTCTTTCAGATGAAGAAAAAAAATATTCAATATGGATATTAGTTGTGGTCTCTTTTTTATTTTTGTTAGGAGTTTTTTTTGGTTATTTCATATTATGTCCATTTTTAATTCATTTTGGATATTCTTTTAGAATAAGTAACCTCCCCAAAAACATATTTGATTTATCAGATTATATTTCTTTAATTCTGCATTCAGTATTTTCTATGGGGATTGTTTTTTTATTTCCATTTATTATATTCTTTTTAACTAAAATCGGATTGGTTTCTTATTCATTTTTGAGAAAATACAGAAAACATGCTTTTTTTGTTATGTTAGTTATAGCTTCTGCTATAACGCCTGGAGATATTTTAAGTACAATCATTGTATTAATTCCTCTTATAATACTTTATCAAATAAGTGTATACATATCTTTTTATGTCAACAAAAAAGTCTCTTGACTATTTATTTTCAAGAGACTTTTTTGTTTTTGGTTATAGATATTTTTGTTTATTATTTTCGTATTATGATTTCAACACATCGTCCTTTTTTCTTTTCAACTCCTAGTCCTCTAACTTCCATTCTAGAAGGATTTACTCCTTTAGATACCAAAGCATAAAAAACGGAACGTGCTCTTTTTAAAGACAATATTTTGTTAAAATATAATTTTCCATGAGTATCTGCATATCCATTTACATAAAATTTTGAATTAGGAATACGATTTATCATGATTTTTGCAATTTTATTGATTTTCATTAAAGAACGAGTAGATAATGAAAATTTTCCTATCCCAAATAAAATGGGATTAAAAACTATGTCAGGACATCCTTTATTTTCTTTTTTTCCAAATTGATTGGGACACAAATCTTCATTATCTAAAATTCCATCATTATCTGAGTCTTCACAACAAATTTTTTGTTCAACCTCTTTTTCTTTTTCAGAATCAGATACAGAATCTTTTTCTTTTTCAGAATCAGATACAGAATCTTTTTCTTTTTCAGAATCAGATACAGAATCTTTTTCTTTTTCAGAATCAGATACAGAATAATTGTCTTGATTTTCTGTTACAATTTTATGATCATGATCAATTTTTAAATTTCCGAAACGAAAAATTAATCCTACATTATGTTTCCAAAAATTTAGATAATCTCTTGATTGTTTAGCAAATACATGATTGTAAGTGCTTTGTAAATTAAGCCCAAAATTAGATACTAACCATAAATTTAAACCCAAACCTCCATCTATAAGAAAAAAATTCTTTTTATTCGTTTTAAAATATTTTGTATCTGAAATCTCCAACTCTCTATTGACATAACTATCCGATTTATAGTGTCCTATCCCTAATCTTAAGTAAGGATCCAATTTGTAATGAGGTATAATATATAAATTAATCCCATTACTTAACTTTACAAAAAAGTTATTGTCTACTTTCCATCTCGAATTGTCTACCATTCCGTATGAAGCATCTAAATATAAACCTATATGTTTCTTGATATTATGTTCCAGTTCTATACTGGAAATAACTGGATGAAAGCTGTTATTTCTTTTAAGAAAAAAACCTTTAAAAGGAGACCTTATAGGATAATAATTTATGTCATGCGTTCCTATTCTAACAAACCATTTTTCTTTTTTCGAATCTTGAGATTGGGAAAAAACAAAAACAGATGAAAAAAAAGTAAATAAAGCAACAATAAAAAAGTTGACGTTTTTCATAAAACTATAATTTCTTTTAATCTAAACAAAACAAATATAATAAATTAAATACGATTTTTAAATTTTAAAGATCGATTAATTTCTTTCAAAAAATCTTTCTTTCGTAAAGATTCACGTTTATCATGTGTCTTTTTCCCTTTAGCTAAAACTATTTTCAGTTTTATGTATCCTTTATCATTAAAGAATAATTCTATGGGAATTAAAGTTAACCCAGGGTCTTTTAATTTTTTATTGATTCTTATCAATTCTTGTTTCTTTAATAACAGTTTCCTTTCTCTTCTAATTGAATGATTCCAGTTTGTTCCAAATTTATATTCATCTATGTACATATTGATAGAATACAACTCTCCATGTTTTATTTGACAAAAACTTTCCATAATATTAGCTTTATTTTGTCTTATAGATTTTACTTCTGTTCCAAACAATTGTATTCCAGCTATATAATGCTCAATAAAATGATACTTAAATTTTGCTTTTCTATTTAGAATACTCATAATTAAATGTTACTTTTGTGAAACATGATATAGATAAATGCAAAAATATACAAACAACAAATGATGAATATGAATATGAATATAAGTTATTTAAAAAACTTGTGTATTCAAGTGAGGCGAGATATTTTACGTATGGTACATGATGCAAAGTCTGGACATCCTGGTGGGTCTTTAGGATGTACAGAGTATTTTGTGGCTTTATATCAAAAAATTATGTATTATGATCCAAATCAATTTACCATGGATGGAAAAGGGGAAGACCTTTTTTTCTTGTCTAATGGCCATATATCTCCTGTTTATTATAGTATATTAGCTCGTTCTGGTTTTTTTTCTATTAAAGAATTATCCACTTTTAGAAAGTTAAATTCTCGTTTACAAGGTCATCCTACTGTGCATGGCGGATTACCAGGAATACGAATTTCTTCCGGTTCTTTAGGACAAGGAATGTCTGTATCCATTGGTGCTGCCTTATCAAAGAAACTCAATAATGAATTGAATAGAATTGTTTACAGTTTACATGGAGATGGAGAATTAAATGAAGGCCAAATTTGGGAAGCGGTTCTATATGCAGGTTCTAGGAAAATAGATAATTATATAGCCACTATAGATTACAATGGACAACAAATAGATGGGAGTACGGATGAAGTCCTCCCTTTGGGGAATTTAAAAAAAAAATTTGAATCTTTTGATTGGAAGGTTTTAGAAGAATTAGAAGGAAATAATATAGAGAAAGTAATTAACATTTTAAAAAAAGCTAAAAATGAAACAGGGAAAGAAAAACCTGTTTTGATCATATTATATACTAAAATGGGATATGGTGTAGATTTTATGGTAGGAAATAACGCATGGCATGGAAAACCTCCTAATAAAGAAGAACTAAAAAAAGCTTTATATCAACTTCCTAAAACTCCTTTAGGAGATTATCCATTGTAAATAAAAATATGCGTTTTATGAAACAGTATGAGAATAAAGGATTAAAAGAAACTAGAGCTGGTTTTGGCAAGGCTTTAACTTTTTTGGGTAGAACAAATCATAGAATCGTTGCATTATGTTCGGACCTTAAGACTTCTTTGTTTATGGATCAGTTTTCGAAAGAATTTCCTGAAAGATTTTTTCAAATAGGAATTGCAGAAGCTAATATGATAGGGATAGCATCCGGACTTAGTATTGGTAAATATATTCCATTTACCGGAACATTTGCTAATTTTTCAACATCTCGTGTTTATGACCAAATCCGTCAATCTATTGCTTATTCTTACAAAAATGTAAAAATATGCGCCTCTCATTCTGGATTAACTCTAGGAGAAGATGGGGCCACACATCAAAGTTTAGAAGATATAGGAATGATGAAAATGCTACCTGGGATGGTTGTTATTAATACTTGTGATTATAATCAGACCTATGCAGCTACTTTAGCGATATCGAATTATTTAGGGCCAGTATATTTGCGTTTTGGTCGTCCTGCTGTAGCTAATTTTACAAATGAAAATCAAATATTCGAAATAGGAAAAGCGGTAGTTTTAACGGAAGGAAAAGATGTTACTATTGTTAGCACAGGACATTTAGTTTGGGAATCTTTAGAAGCATCTAGAATTTTATATAAAAAAAAAGGAATAGAATGTGAAGTGATTAATATTCATACAATTAAACCATTAGATAATTATACTATTTTAAAATCTATTAATAAAACAAAATGTGTTGTTACTGCAGAAGAACACAATTATTGGGGGGGGTTAGGAGAAAGTGTAGCTAGAATATTAACTACTAATAAATGTCCTGTTGTTCAAAGTTTAGTGGCCGTTAACGATACTTTTGGAGAAAGTGGAAAACCCATGGAGCTTTTAAAAAAATATAAAATTAATTGTGATTCTATTATAAACCATGTTCAATTCGTTTTGAACAAAAAAAATATAAATAATTGAAAATAAATAATTTACAAAAATTAGTTCATAATTGGATAATCAATCATGGAGTTCGTTATTTTGATATACTGACTAATACAATTCTTTTATCTGAAGAAGTAGGGGAAGTTTCTAGAATTATTGCTAGAAATTATGGAGAACAATCAAAACAAAAAAATTGTAAAAAAAATGAAGATCTTGGAGAAGAATTATCAGATGTATTATTTGTTATAGTTTGTTTAGCAAATCAAACTGGAATTGATTTGGAAGAATCCTTTAATAAAAAATTAAAAAAAAAAGAAATTAGAGATCATGCTAGACATCACGAAAATAAAAAATTAAAATAAAAATATGCCTTCTTATATTAAGATTTATAAAGATCCAAATTCCTTATATGGTTCTATATCTATAACAGGATCTAAAAGTATATCTAATCGTCTTTTAATTTTAAAAGCTATTCATAAAGATGATATTCATATTGAAAATCTTTCTAATTGTGAAGATACAGAAGTATTAAAAAAAAGTTTAATGAGTCCCTCTAATAAATTAGATATTCATCATGCTGGAACTGCTATGCGTTTTTTAACTTCTTATTTCTCTATACAAGAGGGAAGAAAAGTAATATTAACAGGATCGTATAGAATGAAAAATAGACCGATTTATATACTTGTAGAAGCTCTAAAAAAGTTGGGATCTAAAATTTTCTATTTGGAAAAAGAAGGATATCCTCCAATACAAATTTTTGGGAAGAAAATTTTAGGTGGAGAAATAGATATGAATGCGGAAATTAGTAGTCAATATATAAGTTCTCTTATGTTAATAGCTAGTCAACTTAGAATAGGATTAAAAATTTTTCTTAAAGGAAATATCACATCTATTCCTTATATAAAAATGACTTTTGATTTACTTACTCTAGCTGGAATAAAAACAAATTGGAAAGAAAGAATTATCCATATTTATCCAGTAAAAAAAAAATATAAAAAACGTTTTTATGTAGAATCAGATTGGAGCTCAGCTTCTTACTATTATTCTATGGCTGCTATTGCAAAAAATAGTCATATTATTTTACGTTCATATGATAATAATAGTTTACAAGGAGACAAAGAAGTCTCATACATATATGATAAATATTTTGGAATTAATACCGTTTTTGATAAAAATGTGATAAAATTAAAGAAAAAATTGAATTTTTTATCTCCAAAATTTATTGAGTTAGATTTAAATAAAACACCAGATCTTGCTCAAACTATTGTTGTTACTTGTGTTGCTATTGGTGTAAAATGTAGTTTAAAAGGATTAGAAACATTGAAAATTAAAGAAACAGATAGATTACAAGCATTAAAAGAAGAGCTTTTTAAAGCTGGAGTTATAATAGAAATTACGGATTCTTATTTAGAAATAAAAGATTTTTATAAAAAAAGAATTAATTCTTTCATCAGAATTAAAACTTATCAAGATCATAGGATGGCAATGTCTTTTTCTGCATTGGGATTATGTTATGATTCTATACAAATAGAAGACCCGAATGTTGTGGAAAAATCATATCCCAATTTTTGGGAAGATTTAAAATCTTTAGGTTTTTTAGTTGATTTTTATGAAAAATAAAGAATTCTTCCTTTATTCTATGGCTGCTATATATAACCATCCCTATATTCCTATTACTTAAGATAAGTAAGTCTCCTTTTTATTTATTTTGTGATAATAGAAACAAAACATTTTAGAAAATAAAAGAATAACAATCTATTACAGATTTAGAATTCCCTCCATATTCAATTCATATTATATGGATGATCATAAAAATTACAAGTAAAATAATTATGAAATTGATAAGAAATTTTTATTGTTTTAAAGGAAATTGATCAAAAAAAAGATATAGTCAAATGTAAATAAAATACTTGTATTAAATATAAAAAAAATTTAATTTGTGTCATTAATTTTGTATATAGGCCCATTCGTCTATTGGTTAGGACGTCAGGTTTTCATCCTGGAAAGAGGGGTTCGATTCCCCTATGGGCTATAATTATTTTTTATGGCAAATCATTTATCTTCTTTAAAAAGAATCAGACAAAATCATGCTAGACGTTTACATAACAAATATGTATATAAAAGCACTAAGACTGCTATAAAAAAATTGTTAGTTGATAAAAATCAAAAACAATATTCTACTGTCATTTCCATGATAGATAAATTAGCAAAAAAAAATATTATACATATGAATAAAGCTGCTAGGTTGAAAAAAAAATTAAGTAAAAAGCTACTTTATAAACTTATTTGATCAAGTTAATCAAACATCCAATTTTTATATGTATTTGTTTTTATAATATAATTTGTTCTCCTTTTAATTTAATTTAAAATATGAAAATAAGTCCATTATCTCCAATAGGAGTATTTGATTCTGGAATTGGCGGACTTCTTATAGCTAAAGAAATGAAAATTCAAATGCCTAATGAATATTTTATTTATTTCGGGGACACCCAAAATATGCCTTATGGAGAAAAGTCTAGAGAATTTATTAGAAATAACTCTTTAAAAATCGCTTCTTTTCTTTATAAAAAAAATTGTAAAGCTTTAGTTATTGCATGCAATTCTATCGTATCTAATGCTTTAGACCTGATTCAAAAAAAATTTCATAAAAAAATATTAATATTTAATGTCATAGATCCTGTAGTAAAGAATACAATTTTTCTTTCTTATAAAAAAATAGGAATAATTGCCACGCCTGCTACCATACATTCCAATTTTTATATAAAAAAAATAAAAAAATATTATCATCATTTAGATATAGTTCAAATATCTACTCCTTTATTAGCTCCCATTATAGAAAATGGTTGGGAAATGAAAAAAATAAGCCCTGTTATCAACAGTTATTTAAATCATTTTAAATCAATAGATGCTATATTATTAGCTTGTACTCATTATTTATTTTTAAAACAAGAAATAGATAATTTTTATCATGGAAAAGTTCATTTAATTGATATACAAAAAATAGTGGTGAAAGAGATAAGGAAAAAGTTAATCGAAAACAAATTGTTATGTATACATTCTACATGGGGGAGGTTACCTGTTTTTTATACGTCGAGTCATAGACCTATTTTTTTTGAAAAAAAAGTTCGAATTCTTTTTGGGAAAAAAGTTTTTTTTAAGACACATGTTTTTAATTTTGTCTGATTTGCGCATCGATCACAGCCAAAGTAGTTAAATTTACTATTTCTTCTATACTAGATTGCATTTGCATAACATGTGCAGGTTTTCGCATTCCTAACATTATAGGACCTATGGTTTGAACATCTCCTAATCCTCTAATAAATTTATAAGTCAAATTTCCTGATTCTAAATTGGGGAAAATAAAAATATTTGCTCTTTTTTTAACAAGTTTTGAAAAAGGAAATTTTTTGGATAATAAAAATTCATTCAAAGCAAAATCAGGTTGTATTTCTCCATCTACTATCAAATCTGGATATTTTTTATGTAAAAAGGATACTGTTTGAGAAACTTTATAGGATGTTTTTGAATCAGATGAAAAATTTTGAAATGATAACATAGCTATACGTGGTTCAATATCAAAGTTTTTAACTACGTGAGAAGCCATTAAAGCTATTCTAGCTAGTTCCTCGCTTGTTGGATCTGGAATAACAGCTGTATCTGCCAAAAATAGAGGGCCCCGTTTTGTTAATAAAATCATCATTCCTGCTGTTTTATGTACAAAATCAGCTTTTCCTATGACTTCTAACATAGGACGTAAACTTAATGAAAAACTTCTAGAATATCCTGTAATAACAGCATCTGCTTTTTCTTGATCTACCATCATTGCGCCAAAATGATCATTATTACGCATACGAATTATTGAATCATATAAAGTTAAACCTTTTCTATTTCTTTTTTTCCAAAGAATTTTAGCAAATTCTTCTCCTATTTTTATATTTTCTTCTTTTTCTGGATCTATAATTTCTAGTTCAACATCTAAATGATTTTCACGAATCAAACGTTTGATGCGCTCTTCATTTCCTATAACTATAGGGTTATAAACAATTCCTTCTTCATGAAGAATTTGAACAGACTTTAAAATGTCGTATTCTTCTCCATTACAAAAAACAATTTTTTTAGGATTTGTACGTGCTCTATTTTGAATCATTCTAAGCATTTTACTTTCATACCCCATTCTATCAAGTAATTTTTCTTTATAGATTTTCCAATCTGAAATAGGGTTTTTTGCTACTCCAGAATCCATAGCAGCTTTTGCTACAGCAGGAGCAACACGAGTAATTAAACGATTATCAAAAGGTTTCGGAATAATATATTCTTTTCCAAAAGAAATATTTTTTTTATTATAAACAATATTTACCTGTTCTGGTACAGGTTCTTTTGCTAAAGAAGCTATTGCATATATGGCCGCAAGTTTCATTTCATCATTTATAACATGAGCATGAACATCTAGCGCCCCTCTGAATATATAAGGAAATCCTAATACATTATTCACTTGATTGGGATAATCACTTCTCCCCGTAGCCATAATGACGTCTGAACGGACTTTAATAGCTAAGTTATAATCTATTTCTGGATCAGGATTAGCCATGGCAAACACAATTGGATCTTTAGCCATATTTTTTAACATGTCAGGAGTTAATATCCCCCCTATAGATAAACCTATGAAAACATCTGCTTGATCAATAGCTTGTTCCAATTTTTTAATGGGATAAATATTTACGGAAAACTCTTTTTTTTCCTTGTTTAAATCCTTCCTTGAAGTATGTAATAATCCTTTACTATCAAACATAAGAATATTTTCAGGTTTAACTCCAAGTTGTTTATATGTTCTAGCACAAGAAATAGCTGCAGCACCAGCTCCATTAATTACCATTTTAACTTCATGAATTTTTTTTCCTACATAAGTAATAGCGTTTAGTAATGCAGCTCCAGAAATAATAGCCGTTCCATGTTGATCATCATGCATAACGGGTATATTAAGTTCTTTTTTAAGTCTTCTTTCAATTTCAAAAGCTTCTGGAGCTTTTATATCTTCCAAATTAATTCCTCCAAAAGTAGGAGCAATTGCTTTGACTGTTTCTATAAATTTTTCTGGATCTGATTCATCTATTTCTATATCAAAAACATCAATACCGGAAAATATTTTAAATAAAAGAGCCTTACCCTCCATAACTGGTTTAGAAGCTAATGCTCCAATATCCCCGAGACCTAATACAGCCGATCCATTAGTAATTACTGCTACAAGATTTCCTTTAGATGTATATTTATATGCTTCTATTGAAGAACGTGCTATTTCCTTACAAGGCTCAGCTACCCCTGGAGAATAAGCAAGAGATAAATCTCTTTGACTGCTATATTTTTTTGTAGGAGTGATTTGTATTTTTCCAGAAGGAAACTGACTATGATAATTTAAAGATTCTTTACGAAAATTACTTATATTTTTTCTCATTATGTTTAATAATATTAAAATTTGTAAGACAGGTAAAATTTTATTTTTTTTCATTCCAAAAAATATCTTTTTCAAAAAAATATTTTTTACTTGTTTTCCATCTAATTATAAGTTTATAATATCCTTTTTTTAAAAATTTTTTGGGAATCAATAATATTTTTTTGGAAGAGCTCAATATTTTGAAAGACCGCGTAAAGTCTAAATCTTTAGAAGAAGATCTAAATAAAGTAAAAAATCCATGAATATCATTATTAACAGGAGGAAATACTACTTCAATACCAGAATGTAAAATAAAAACTTTTATTTTTTCAGGAAGTTTTAACACATTTTTTTTTTGATTTATAATTTCTTGATATTTCATTTCATCTTCATAATATCTATCCGAAACAAGCTGGCTTTCTACATGTGGAAAAATGAAAGCTATGTAAATAATAAAGGTTATAAAAACAATTAAAGAGAACATAACCCCAATATCCCAATTGAATTTAATTTTCATAATTAAAATTTTAAATATTTTCAAATAAGAAAACTTTGATGATAGTAAAAATCACTAAATCACTTATATTTTACTCCATTCTGTTATTTTTATTCCTTGGGGTCCTTTATTTTTTAAAGGCTTTTTATATTTTTGATTTATAAAATAAACATAACTGGATATTTTTTCAATATCATTTCCTTTAATTTCTCCTGATTTCCCAAAAGCACGCATAGTTGGATTATTCTCACTCCCATTCCATATTATATAAAATATGTTTTTAAATAAATCTTTTTCTTTTACATTAATCCAATAATCATCTGTTAAATTAGGACCTATATTTCCGCTCCCATCCAACTGATGACAAGTCGCACAATTTTCCTCAAAAAGAACTTTTCCACTATTGATAGAATCTTCCTTAAAAGAAGCTTTTTCTATAGTTACTTGGGGAGTATTTTTTTCAAAAATTTCAATTTCTCTTAATTGATTTTTATAAGCTATATCATATTCTTTATAAGGATTAGAAAAATCTATGAATAAATAAGAAAAAAAATAAATTGCGGAAAAAATAATTGTAAGATAAAAAAGATGAACCCACCACATGGGTAATTTATTATCTAGTTCTATGATCCCGTCAAAACCATGATCTATTTTTTTTACTTCATCATATTTAGGATTGTAAAATATAAATCTGTAAAACCTATATAAATAATTCCCTTCATTTTCTTTAATAATCCTTTTTCTTTCTTCTTCTGAAAAAGATTGCAATTTTTTGTAAAAAATTAAACTATTAATAGATTCTAAAATATACAACAATATTGTAGTTATAATAAAAAAAAATATGATAATAGGATGTAATAAATAAGATATATGATTATGACTTACAAGAAATACATAAAGCGTAAATATTATAATAGACAAAAAAGAAGGGATCATAATAAAAGAAGGAACTTTAGACCTCATAATCTTTCCTTTTTTTTTCTTCTTCTAATTCTAAAGGGATTAAACTTATTTTATGATAATATTTTTTAGATTTTGAAAACACAAAAAATATTATAAAAAAAAATGACAATAAAAATAAAATTAATATTAAAGATTGAAAAATGCCTATATTTTTTTCACCTGTAAAATATTGCTTAAAAAAACTTATCATAAATTTTTGAATTTATTTATCCATCCGTTTAAGATTTGATATCTGTTCCTAATTTCTGTAAATAAGCAATAATAGCTATAACTTCTCTTTTTTCTAATGGAATAAACTTTTCTTTTTCCACTTTCTTTTGTTGATTTATTTCTTTTTTCAAACTTGGATATTCTTGATAAATTTCACGTACAATTTTACTTGCTTGATGATCCATATCTTGATTTATATTTTTTATGTACTCCGAAGTATATGGTACTCCTAATTTTATCATTGCTTTTATTTTCTTTTCCGTATTAGATCTATCCAATTTATTATAAATCAACCAAGGATATCTTGGCATAATAGACCCAGGAGAAGTAGAACGAGGATTATACATATGATTAAAATGCCAAGAATTTGGATTTTTGCCTCCTTCTCTAGCCAAATCTGGCCCTGTTCGTTTAGAACCCCAAAGAAATGGATGATCATATACAAATTCACCGGCTTTAGAATACTCTCCATAACGTACTACTTCATCTCTAAATGGACGAACTTGCGCACTATGACAAGCATTACATCCTTCTCTAACAAATAAATCTCTACCTTCTAATTCTAAGGCTTTGTAAGGTTTCACGTTATGAATTGTAGGAACGTTAGATTTTATTACTAAAGTGGGGATAATTTCTATAAATCCACCAATAGCTACTGCTATAAAAGAGAGAATTGTTAATTGTATTGGTTTTTTTTCCAACCAATTATGAAATGTTTCACTTTTGTTTTTTACAGAAACACCATATAATGGATCACATTGAAATTTTTCATTATCTAATGAATAACCTTGTCTGATTGTTTTAAAAATATTATAAATCATTAAAATAAAACCGAAGAAATAAATAATTCCACCTATAAATCTCATTTTATAAAATGGGATAATAGATAAAACAGAATCCAAAAAATTTTTATAAGCTAAAGTGCCATCAGGATTAAATTTCTTCCACATAATAGATTGCAAAATAGACCCAAAATACATGGGAAAAATATATAAAATAATCCCAAAAACACCTAACCAGAAATGAATATTAGCCAATAATATAGAATATAACTTCGTATTCCATATTTTTTGAGTCAACCAATATATAATACCAAAAGCCATGAAGCCATTCCACCCTAAAGTTCCTAAATGTACATGAGCTATTACCCAGTCCGTAAAATGTCCTATTGAATTTAGAGTTTTAGTCGCTAACATGGGGCCTTCAAAAGTCGCCATTCCATAACAAGTAATTCCAACTACAAAAAACTTTAAAACTGGATTCGTTTTCATTTTATTCCAAGCGCCTCTTAAAGTAAGTAATCCATTTAACATTCCGCCCCAAGAAGGAGCAATAAGCATAATTGAAAAAATAGTACCTAACATTTGTGCCCAATTAGGAAGAGATGTATACATTAAATGATGAGGGCCAGCCCAAATATATATAAATATTAATGACCAAAAATGTATAATAGAAAGTTTGTAAGAAAAAATGGGTTGATTGGATGCTTTTGGTACAAAATAATACATTAAACCCAATATAGGTGTAGTTAAAATAAATGCTACAGCATTATGACCATACCACCATTGCATTAAAGCGTCTTGTACTCCAGCATATATAGAATAACTTTTAAAGGATAAAAGAGATATAGGTAATTCAAGATTGTTAAATACATGTAACATTCCTACAGCGACCCATGTTCCTAATAAAAACCAAATGCTAACATATAAATGTTGAATTTTTCTTTTCAAAATGCTTCCAATCATATTTATTCCGTAAATAATCCAAATAAATAATACCCCTATATCTATAGGCCATTCATGTTCAGCATATTCTTTACTTGTATTAATCCCTAATAAAAAAGTAATCCAAGTAGAAACAATAAATATTTGCCATCCCCAAAAATGGATCCAACTTAGAACATCACTAAAAATTCTCGTTTTTAACAAACGTTGTAAAGCATAATAATATCCTGTAAAAATAATATTTCCTACAAAAGCAAAAATAGCAGTACTTGTATGTAACATTCTCCATCTTCCAAATCCCAAAATACCTTGAGAATCCTTTAAATTATTACCCAAAATAAGTTCTGGCACTTCTGGAAAGAATAATAATAAGGCTATAAATAACCCAGCTAAAAATCCAATCAAAGCCCAAAATATTGTAGCATACAAAAAAGCTTTTACAATACTGTTGTTATAATAATATGTCTTTAATTTCATCTAAAAATTTAATTTTTTTCAAAATCATCAATATCATCAATTAAAATTCTAATACTAGGAGATTCATAATCATCAAATTGTCCAGAATAAAGACAAATTAAAAAAAATATGAGAAAAAATGCCCCCAAAGAAACACTAGATAATATCATAATAATTAATATGTCCATGAGAAAAATGATATAACTAAAATATTAATTTTCTTGAAATGATCCAAGTAGATATAATAGAAAAAAAAATTACGGAAAAAGAACTTAAAGGCATTAAAATAGCAGCTATAAAAGGTCTTAAGTTTCCGGTAATTGCAAAATAAATTCCTATGACATTATAAAATAAACTAATCATAAAATTAATAAATACTAATTTTCCAGATACTTTAGATACTTTTAAAAAAAAATAAATTTTATTTAAACAACTGGATTCTATAAAAGCATCACAAGTTGGGAAAAAACTAGTAGGATTTTCAGATACAGAAACCCCAACTTCACTTTGATTCAACGCTGCACAATCATTAATTCCATCCCCAAACATCATAACTTTTTCTCCTTTCTTTTGTAATTGTTTAACACAATTTAGTTTATCTTCAGGACTTTGACTAAAAAAAACCTTACTTGATTTTGGTAAAATAGATTTTAAATACTTTTTTTCTAAATCATTCTGATCACCAGAAAGAATAAAAATATTGTATTCTTTTAAATATTGAAACATTTTTTCTATTCCCTTACGATAATAATTTCTAAATAAAAAATAACCTATGAATTTATTATTTATAGAAATAAATACTTTTGTATGATTGATTCCGTGTTCATTAATTGTATTATTTGGAATATCTAAATATTTTTGAGTTCCAATTTTAACTGATATATTTTTTACAACACCTTCTAATCCTTTTCCTAGAATTTCTCTAAAATTTTTTATAGAATAGAAATCTTTTATAGATAATTCTGATAATATTTTTTGACTTAAAGGATGACTTGAATTTTTTAATAAGGAAGCTATAATTTTTTTTTCTTCGTGTTCCATATTTCCTACAAAAGAAATTTTGTCTTTATTTATATCAGTTATGGTTCCAGTTTTATCAAATATTAAAGTTCTTACTGAAGAGATTCTTTCCATTGTAAAAATATCTTTTATATAAAAACCTTTTTTTGAAAAAAAACGTATCATACTTCCGAAAATTAATGGAGAAGAAAGGACCAAAGCGCAAGGACAAGTAATAATTAAAACAGAAAAAACTGTCTGAAAAACTTTTGAAGAGTCATCACTAAAAAATCCCCAGTACATTCCAGTTAAGATCGAAATTATCAAAATAGTAGGAGTAAAATATTGACTAAATCTATTGGATATTGAACTTAAATCAAATTGATAAGAATATTGATTAGGTTTATTCTTGTTCCATAACAGACTCAAATAACTGTGATCCACATTTTTAATTACTTTTATAAGAATAGCTTCTCCTTTTTGTTTAGAACCAGCATAAATTCGTTCTCCTTTTTTTTTAGGAATCAAATAGGATTCTCCTGTAATAAAACTATTATCTAATACAGCATTTCCTTTTATTAATATAGAATCGGTAGGAACAATTTCCTCATTTCTTATTAAAATTAAATCTCCTTTTTTTAAAGAAGAAAGCAAAACTTTTTCTTCTTTTTTGTCATTTTTATCATTGTATATTTTTGTTATCAAAATTGGATAAAAAGATTTATAATTTTTATCAAAAGATAAAATTTTATTATGAGTATATACTTGAAACATCCTACTTATAAGTAGAAACAATGAAAAACTAGAAAGACTATCAAAATATCCAGAACCTAAATCAAAAAAAACTTCATAACAACTCCATAAAAAAAGAACTAATATTCCAATAGAAATTGGAACATTTATATTCAAAATATGTTTTTTTAATCCTAAAATAGCATATCTGATATGATCAGTAATAGAAAATATCACGACAGGACAAGCTAAAACCATCATCAAATAACGAAAAAAATTACGATTTTCCACAAACCACATGTCTTCTTGTCGAGCTCCTACATATTCTGGAATAGCTAAAAGCATAATATTGCCAAAACAAAAAAAATAAACAGCTAATTTTCCTATCAATTTTCTATCAAATAAATTTTGATTTCTTTTTCTATTTTCTATAGAATCAAAATTAATAGATGGTCTATATCCTATATTGTCTAGTAATTTGGCTATATCACTGAGCTTGAACTCAATATTATTGAATGTTATCCAAATTTGTTTACTATAGAAATCAACAGTTGAATTAAAAATATTTTTGTATAATTTCGGTAATCTTTCTAAAACCAAAACACAAGAACTACAGTGAATAGAAGGAATGATGAAACGAACTGTAGTTATATTTTTATGATTGAAATCGATTATTTTATTTGCAATTTTTTCATCATCAAGAAAATCAAAATTTTTTTCTTTTTTCATGCCTTATGATGATTTTTGTATGTATTTATAATATTCTTCTGAAGACATTAATTGATAATATTCTTTTATTTCTAAAATTTCTATTTGTATAATCCATCCTTCTTGATAAGGACTTTTATTTATTAATTCTGGCTGTGATAATAATTTTTTATTGATTTTAAGAATACAACCCCAAACAGGCATAAACAAATCAGAAACTGTTTTTACCGCTTCTATTGTCCCAAATGAATTTTCTGCTTTTATTTTTGTTCCTATTATAGAATTTTCTACATCTAAATAAACAATATCTCCCAACTCATTTTGAGCAAAATCAGTGACTCCTATATAAGCTTGATTTTTTTCATTTGGCGGGCCTATCCATTCATGATTTTTGCTATACCTTAAGTTATTATAATCCATAAAATTTTAATATTTTTTTCAAAAAAAATGATTTATTTTGATTGAAACAATTTCTTTATAAGAAAACGGAATTTTTTACTAAATATTCTGAAAAAAGAATCTTTATTTTTATTCTTTACATAATTTAAATATTGATTAATTCTTTTTTCTATGCTAAAAGAAGTAGTTTGATCTAACTTCCATAAATAGTATTTTTCTATTTGATCAATTAATAAATTTGCATAATTTAAGGATGTGGCGTAACCTGCCTTTTTTAGTTCTGTAGCCCAAGCCTGATAATCATCTTTTTTAAGTAGAAATAATTTAGAATAACGTGGTTGCTGTAAAAATTTAGAATGATCATGAAAAGATTCTTGCACAGAATTATATTTTCTAAAACATTCTTTTGGAAGATCGTCATCGTGATAATAAACATCTCCTACCCAATTTTTTCCACACTTTATTCCAAAATGATTATTTGTCGCTTTGGATAAAAAACTCTTTCCACTAGAAGATTCTAAAATCCCTTGTCCTAATTTAATACTCGCTGGTATTCCAAATTTTTCCATTTCTTCAATTGCAAAAACAGCATATTTTCTGATATATTCAATTACTACATTTTCTATTTCCTTTTTATTTTTTTGTGAAAAAGAAAATAAGGACATCAAAAAGAATAACAGAAAATAAAAAAAGTTCTTCATATTATGATGAATAAAATTACATTTTTTTACATAATTAAGTAAAAAGGTTCCACAAAAAACCAACTTGAATAAATGATTTCTCCTTATTTTTATCTTCATTATAAAATTCTATATTTTTGATACTGAAATAGAATATAGTTCTGTGTATTTTTAAGTTCAAAAAATAATCTACAAAAGGCCCCCCCCCAGTTTCATTGGGGATATATTTTTCTTCGAAAAAAAAAGTTTGATAATTAAAAGGATGATAAATCTTATGTTGATAAAACTTACTGTAATAATGAAAAGAAAAACCTGTTTGTATAAACAAAGCTTTATCAAAATAATTTTTTGTATAAAAGATTGTACTTCTTGATAAGAAATTTGGAACAGAAAAAATTAATGGATTAAAATTATATTTTTGATATAAAAAAACATTGTCTAACTGAAATTTCCATATGTTATGTATAGTTTTTATTTTAAATCCATATAGATGAGCATATTTATACTTATGATATAAAATTTTTTTTATTTGTTTTTCTTGATCTTGATCCTGAAAAGAATGATTTAATTTCGATATGTAAAAAGAAACATGATATTTTTTTTCGTAAGAATTTAAAGAAAAATTTATTGTTTTTTTTTTGCAAAAAGAGAATATATTTTTTTGTTCATTGTTATAATAATCTTGATTTTTTTTTAGAATGTAAATCGGAAAAAAAATATTATTATTGTTTTCATTAACGTTGAATTGAGTTAAAAACCAAAACTTTGGAAATAAAAATACATTTAACTTTATATTAGCTTTAATATAAGATTTTTTTATATCATTATTTTCTATAATCCATTTGCCATCGGAATAAAATTCTAAAACGTTATTAATAGGATAATGAATTTTCGATTGTATTGATAAATTATCGATGTCCTTATTTTTAGACATATTGTTATTAAATAACTCATAATGTATTTTATCAAAAATGGACCCTATTTCTAGATTGATTTTTTTTTGATTAAAAATTAAAAAAAAACCATTTCTTAAATAAGAATGATTGATTTTTTTTTTCTTCCAATATTGAAATGAATGATATCTAAAATATTTTTCATATTCTATATAAGTTCTAAAAAATAGAAATCTTTCTTTCTCTTTGAAAGAATATATTTTTTTAAGAAAACTTATGTAATATCTATTGTGAATTAATTCTTTATTAGATAATAAAATGTTTTTATAATTTCTAATATTCCATTTTGGAATTTTTTCTTTTTCTTCTATGTCAAATTTTTTATAAGTATAATGTCCCCATAATTTGTAATGGTTCTGATCTTGGTAATTGAAAGTATTTAATACTAAATTTTTAGTATTTTTTAAATAAGGTTCGTTTTCCGAATGAAAATTTCTATATTCTATAGAATAATTCATTTTATCATTTAAACTTTGAGAAAAAAAACCGCCTAATGTTTTTTCTTTTCTTAAAAAATCATTTGTATAAAAAATTTCTGAAATAGGAGTTTTAACATCAAAATACTTAATTTTTTCACGATAAAAAAAAGGATCTTTAAAAAAAAGCATTTTTTTAGGCATACCTTCATTAAGGTTCTCTTTCATTATATTTTCGTTGTTGAAAAATAATCCAATATTATCATATTTAAGAAAATTGAGAGAATAATATTTTTCGATAGAAAAAGATTTTTCTAAAAAAGGTTTTTTCATATTTTTTTCTTCCGTCCAAAATTTATAATCCTGATCAGTAGGATGATAAAATTCCATATTTTTTGTTCTATTTTTATCAATGTTGATTTTTTCATTATCAGATACAAAAAAAAGAAAAGTCAAAATGAATATTATCATATAATCAAAATTAAAAATTTCAATAAATATCCATAAATAGAAAAAATTTATTTATATTTGACATGATGTCAATGTCATTACTAAAAGTAAAGTAAATGGTATTCTTCAATTAATCTTAATATTGTATCATCAATATTTCATTTCAGAGGCTTGTCTTTATGACGGCCTTTTTTTTGTCATGTAAAAATACCATAAGTCATGTTTAAATTTAATTTTAGAACTATTCAGAAAAAAATTTTAGCTGATGGTACTACCCCGATAGGATTATATTTAAGACTAAGAGATATTTTTCCTAATACATTACTATTAGAGTATTCGGATTATCAAATTTCCAAAAATAATTCTTCTATTCTTTGTATTAATCCTATTTCTGAACTTATTTTAGATAAAAATGTGTTACGGATATCATATCCTAATTGTGTTCATAAACATATTTTTATAAACGATAAATTAGATATACAAATTTTAATTGAAGATTTTTTTCAAAAGTTTGAAAACAAAAATACAAATATATATTATTCAGGATTATACGGGTATATATCTTATGATAGTATTCAATATTTTGAAAATATTAAATTTCATGCTCCAATTCAAGAAATATATAATCTTCCAGAAATACGATTTTGTTTTTATAAAAACTTAATTGTATTTCATCATTTTCATCATGAAATATATATAATTGAACATCAATTTTCTGATATTGAAAAAAAAACTTATGTAGATCAATTGGTAAATTTGGTTAAAAATAAAAATATTTCATTTTTTCCGTTTAAATCTGTCGGAACTCGTCGTTCAAATATAACAGATGTAGAGTATAAAAAAATGGTATCTCTAGGGATTAAAGCTTGTTTACGTGGAGATGTTTTTCAAATAGTATTATCTCGTCAGTTTCAACAAAAATTTAAAGGAGATGAATTTAATGTATATCGTGCTTTACGGTTTATAAATCCTTCTCCATATCTTTTTTATTTTGATTATGGAAGTTATAAATTATTTGGTTCTTCTCCAGAAGCCCAACTCATTATTAATAATAAAACTGCCTATATTAACCCAATAGCAGGAACAATACGAAGATCAGGAAACGAAAATAAAGACCAAAAATTATCCGAAAATCTTATAAATAACCCAAAAGAAAACGCAGAACATGTCATGTTAGTCGATTTGGCAAGAAATGATCTTAGCAAAAATTCTTCTGATGTAAAAGTGGAAGGGTTTAAAGAAATTCAAATTTTTTCTCATGTATTACACATGGTGTCTAAAGTATCTGGAAAATTAGAAAATGATATATCAACTATAAAAGTATTTGGCGATACTTTTCCTGCAGGGACACTTTCTGGAGCTCCTAAATATAAAGCAATGGAATTGATTGATCAAATTGAAAATCAACATAGAGGAGTATATGGAGGGGCAATTGGTTTTTTTGGATTAAAAAATTCTTGTATTAATACAGCCATAATTATTCGCTCTTTTGTAAGTAAGAATAACACTTTGTTTTTTCAAGCTGGTGCAGGTATTGTTTCTGATTCTGAAGAGGAAAAAGAATTGGAAGAAGTAAACAATAAGCTTATGGCCTTATTTAAAGCTATAGAGTTGGCTAAAAACATATGAATATGAAGATGAATAAAATACTAATTTTGGATAATTATGATTCTTTTACGTATAATCTTGTACATGTTGTGAAACAATTAACAAAAAATCCTATACAAGTATTTAGAAACAATGAAATTGAACTTTCTGATATAGAAGAATATAATAAAATTATTATCTCTCCAGGACCTGGAATTCCTGATGAAGCGCATATTTTAAAACTTTTAATAAAGACTTTTGCTCCTACTAAAAGTATTTTTGGAGTTTGTTTAGGTCAACAAGCAATAGGAGAAGTATTTGGAGCTACTCTTATAAATACAAAAAAGGTTTATCATGGGGTATCCAGTTTAATCAAAATTGTAGATTCACAAGAGATTTTATTTCAAAAATTACCTAAAGAAATACAAGTTGGACGTTATCATTCTTGGATCATATCTACACATAACTTTCCTGATGAACTTCAGATTACTGCTATTGGAGAAAAAGGAGAAATTATGGCTTTACGTCATAAATTTTATGATGTACGGGGGGTACAATTTCATCCAGAATCTATTTTAACTCCATATGGAGAAAAAATTATAGATAATTGGTTGAATATAAATAAATTATGAATATTAAAGCGATATTAGAAAATCTATTTTTAGAAAAAACATTAACGAAACAGGAAGCTAAAAATCTTTTTGTGGAATTATCAAAAGGAAAGATTAATCAAACACAAGCTATAGCTGTAGCTACTATATATAATATGAGATCTCCTACTTTAGAAGAAATGTTAGGGTTTCAGCAGGCTATGATGGAACTATCCATAAAAGTCGATTTTAAAGAATTTAATGCTATTGATATAGTAGGAACCGGTGGTGATGGAAAAAATACTTTTAATATCTCGACTTTAGCATGTTTTATAGTAGCAGGTACAGGAGAAAAAGTGATAAAGCATGGAAGTTTTAGTTCATCCTCTATTACTGGATCTTCGAATCTATTAAAAGGATTAGGATATCATTTTACTAACAATGAAGAGAATTTGAAAAACCAATTGGATAAAGTAGGAATTTGTTACTTACACGCTCCTATATTTCATCCTATATTACAGAATATCTCTATATTAAGAAAAGAATTAGGAGTTAAAACTATTTTTAATACACTTGGACCATTATCAAATCCAGGAAAACCCAAAAATCAGTTATTAGGAGTCAATAATTTGGAAATGGCAAGAATATATTATTATATGTATCAGAATACGAAAAATAATTATGCGATTATTCACAGTTTAGATGGTTATGATGAAATTACACTTACTAGCGATATTAAATGCTATACTCCAAAAGGAGAACGTTTTTATTCTATAGGAGAGTTAGAAATAGGAAAAAAAAAGATAAAAGTAAGTCCTTATGAATTAAAAGGAGGAAAAAATACAAAAGAAAATATTCGTACATTTGTCAGTATTTTATCTGGAGAAGGGACTCTAGCCCAGAATGAAGTTGTCTTAACAAACGCAACATTTGCGTTAAGTTTATTAAATAAAGATAGTCTTGAAAATAATTATGATAAAGCTAAACGTTCATTAAAAGGTGGACAAGCAAAGAGTATTCTTAAAAAATTGTTGAGTTTATGAATATTCTTGAAAAAATTGTATTCATCAAACAAAAAGAAATATACAGTAATAAAATTGCACATCCTATAAAAAAATTGGAAAATAGTTCACTTTTTGAAAGGAAAACTTTATCATTAGTAAAAAATATAAAAAAAAGTCATACTGGTATTATTGCGGAATTCAAGTGTAAATCTCCATCTAAAGGGATTATTAATAATACAGTTTCAGTAGAAAAAGTAGTAAAAGATTATGAATCAGCTGGTGTTAGTGGAGTGTCTATTTTGACAGATAAGCATTTTTTTTCTGGTTTAAATGAGAATTTAGAAAAATCACGGTCTATCGTTTCAATTCCTATATTGAGAAAAGATTTTATTATTGATGAATATCAAATCATAGAATCTAAATCTATGGGAGCAGATGTAATTTTATTAATTGCCGGTATTCTTTCTAAAAACCAAATCAAGAATTTTTCTAAAATGGCAAAAAGTATTGATTTAGAAGTCATCATAGAAATTCATAATGAATTTGAAATAGACAAAATAACAGAAAACTTAGATATTGTGGGGGTAAACAATAGAAATTTACAAACTTTTACTGTGAATCATAATAATTGTTTGAATTTATTTTCAAAAATTCCTAATAATTATATAAAAATAGCAGAAAGTGGAATTAATGATATAAATATTATCTTAAAATTAAGAAAACAGGGATTTAAAGGTTTTTTAATTGGAGAATATTTTATGAAAAAAAAAGATCCTGGAAAAACTTGTAAGTACTTTATAGATTCTTTATTAAGAAAAATTGAATAAAATTCATTCAATATGAAATCTAAATTATTAAAAATCAAAGTGTGCGGAATGAAATTTGATATACAAAAAATTTATAATTTATTTCCTGATTTTATAGGTTTTATATTTTATCCTAATTCTCCTAGATTTGTGGGGTTCGATTTTATAATTCCAAAACTTAAAAAAAATATATTAAAAGTAGGTGTTTTTGTCAATGAATCAGAAAAAAATATATTGAAAATAAAAAGAAAAAATAAACTAGATTTTATTCAATTACATGGGACAGAAAATCCTTTTTATTGTGAAAAATTATTCAAACAAGGATTAAAATTAATTAAAGGCTTTAGAATAGATGATTTATTTTCTTTTAAAAAAATTATAGATTATATACCTTTCTGTACTTATTTTTTATTTGATAGCAATACAATTTATTATGGAGGAAGTGGTAAAAAATTTTGTTGGAAAAAACTTTATGAATACACTTTTAAAGTTCCATTTTTTTTAAGTGGAGGGATTGGTCCACAAGATTTTGATAAAATTAAGAGCTTTTCACACTCTAAAATGTTGGGAATTGATATTAATAGCAAATTTGAAATTCATCCAGGAAGAAAAGATGATTCTAAGTTAAATGCTTTCATGAAAAAAATAAGAGAATCATGAAATATTTTGTTGATGAAAATGGATATTATGGTGAATTTGGAGGTTCTTTTGTTCCTGAAATGTTGCATTATAATATCGCAGAACTACAATGCAAATATAAAAAAATTATTACAAGTTATGAATATAAAAAACTATACAAAAAATTACTCAAAAATTATGTAGGAAGACCTACCCCCTTATTTTTTTGCAAAACATACTCTGATCAATATAATGCTAAAATTTACTTAAAAAGAGAAGATCTAAATCATACTGGATCTCATAAAATCAATAATGCTATAGGTCAAATTATACTAGCAAAAGAACTTGATAAAAAAAAAATTGTTGCAGAAACAGGTGCAGGACAACATGGAGTGGCAACAGCTACTGTTTGCGCATTGATGCATTTAGAATGTATAATTTTTATGGGGGAAACAGACATGCAACGTCAACACAGTAATGTTATTAGGATGAAATCTCTCGGAGCTGAGGTAATACCGGTTTTAAGTGGAAATAAAACATTAAAAGACGCTGTTAATGAAGCCATTCGTTATTGGATTAATCATCCCAAAAGTTATTATTTAATAGGTTCTACGGTGGGGCCTCATCCTTATCCTCAAATGGTAGCAGATATTCAGTCCATTATAAGTGAAGAAATCAAAATACAATTAAAAAAAATAGAAGGACTTTCTTTTCCCAATTATGTAATCTCTTGCATAGGAGGTGGTAGTAATGCAGCAGGATCTTTCTATCATTTTTTAGATAATGATTCGGTCAAACTTGTAGCGGTAGAAGCTGCTGGATTAGGTATTACAACAAAAAAAACAGCTTCTGCTATTCACTGTGGATCTAAAGGAATATTACATGGAAGTATGACATTTATTTTACAAGACAAAGATGGTCAAGTTCAGCCCGCCTATTCCATATCTCCGGGTTTAGATTATCCAGGAATTGGCCCTATGTTCGCTAATCTTTTTGTAAAAAAACGTGTAAATTTTCTACATTCAACTGATGAAGAAGCTTTACAAGCGGGATATGAATTGACCCGGTTAGAAGGGATTATTCCTGCATTAGAAAGCGCCCATGCATTAGCTGCATTAAAAAAAATCACTTTTCAAAAAAATGATGTAGTAATTGTAACATTGTCAGGAAGGGGAGATAAAGATGTTAATGTTTACGATAAATTTTTTGTTAAATTCTCGAATAATGAACCCAATTCATAATTTATTTAGAAATAAAAATAAAAATGTATTGTGCATTTATTTTACAGCAGGTTTTCCTCATTTAAATAGTACAGGTAAAATAATACAAATTTTGCAATCTACTTCTGTAGATTTGATTGAAGTAGGAATTCCTTATTCTGATCCTTTGGCTGATGGAATAATTATACAAAAAAGTCATAAAACTTCATTAAACAATGGAATGAATATTTCTTTATTATTTGATCAAATAGAAGAATTGAAAGAAACAATAAAAATTCCTATTATTCTCATGGGATATTATAATCAATTTTATCAATTTGGTGAAGACAAATTTTTAAAAAGATGTAAAGAATCAGGTGTTTCAGGATTAATTTTACCGGATTTACCAGTTGATGTTTTTTTGCATAAATATCAAAATATATTTGAAAAATATTTGTTATCTATGATATTTTTAATTACCTCAAAAACCAGTAATTCTAGGATATTTATGTTGAGTAAAATCAGTAATGGATTTTTATATATAGTTTCTTCTAGTTCAACTACAGGTAATGTTAATCCTTTTGGAAAAAAGCAGATCTCTTTTTTTGAACGTATTAGAAAATTATCTATAAATACTCCAAAGTTAATTGGTTTTGGGATAAAAAATAAAGAAACTTTTGATTTATCATGTAAATATGCTAATGGAGGGATCATAGGAAGTTCTTTTATTCAATCATTGAATAAAAATAAATTGGAAGAAAGCATCAAAACTTTCATAAAATCTATCATATAACTTTTTTTCTTTTCCCAAAAATTAAAGTCCCTAATCGAACAATTGTGCTTCCATATTTAATGGCTATATTATAATCTCTGCTCATTCCCATAGAAAGAATGGAATGACCATATTTTTTTTTATATTTATTATATAATTTTTGTAAATATGAAAATTCATTGTAAACTTTTGTTAATTCTTGAAAAGAAGCCATCCCCATTATGCCTATTATTTTAATATTTTTCATATATTTTAAAGTATTATTTTCCAATATTTTGGAAGCCTCTTGAGAAGGAATTCCTGATTTATTTTTTTCATCAGAAATTTTGATTTGTAAAAGACAATTTATAATTTTTTTATGTTTAAAAGCTATTTTATTTATTATATTAATTTGTTTTATATTTTGAATGCTATGAATTAAATGAATAAAAGGTATTATATATTTTAATTTATTACTTTGAATTTTTCCAATCATATGCCATCGAATATCTTTTGGTAATTTTTTATATTTTTTTTCTATTTCTTGAATATAATTTTCACCAAAATCTCTATGTCCTATTTTATATAATTTTTTTATGGAAGAGATATCTTGATTTTTAGATACTGCCAAAATTTTTACATTTTTTGGAATTGATTTTTTTATACTAAAAAATCTATCTTCTATCATAGTATTTATTTATTATGAGAATTTTCTTTCGAATTCTTTCATAATTTCAATAAGAAACAAAATACTTTCTAATGGAAGTGCATTATATATGCTAGCACGATAGCCTCCTAAATATCTATGACCATCTAACCCTATAATATTTTCTTTTTTCCACATTTTATTGAATTCTTTTTCTAGATTTTTATTTTTTAAAAAAAAAGAAACGTTCATGTTTGAACGGTTTTCTTTATGTATTTTATTTTCAAATAAATTATTTTTATCTATTTCATCATATAATAATTTAGCTTTATGTTGATTTTTTTTTTCTAAAATAGAGAGACCCCCTTGATTTTCTATCCATTCTAAAGTCAACATAGAAGTATAAATAGAAAAAACATTTGGAGTATTTAAAATACTATTATTTTGTATATGAATTCTATAATCCATATAAGAAGGAATGTTTCTTTTGAATTTTCCTAAAATATCTTTTTTTACAATCACAATAGTCATTCCTGCAGGGCTTACATTTTTTTGTGCAGAAGCATAAATCAAACTGAATTTACAAAAATCTAATTGTCTACTAAAAATATCGGAAGACATATCACAAACTACTGGTATAGATGTTTTAGGGAATATTTTCATTTGTGTTCCAACTATTGTGTTATTAGATGTGCAGTGAAAATAATCCATATTGTATGGGATATGATAATTTTTTGATATATATGTATAATTTTCATTTTTACCGGAAAATAAAATTCTTACTTTTCCAAATTTTTCAGCTTCCTTAATAGCATTGTACGCCCAAAATCCTGTATCTAAATAAGCCGCTTTTTTATTCATTAGATTGTATGGAACCATTGAAAATTGTAATGTAGCACCTCCTTGAATAAATAAAATTGCATAATCATCATTTAAATTCATAATACGTTTTACTAAAAAAGTTGCTTTTTCGATTATTTCTAAAAAATCTGAACTTCTATGAGAAATCTCAAGTAAAGATAATCCAGTATCATTAAAATTAATGACAGATTGAGCTGATTTTATAACAACTTCTTTTGGTAAAATAGAAGGACCCGCATTGAAATTGTGTACTTTCATAAATAGAACAACTAATTCTTTTTAAAATTAAAAAAAATACTGATTGAAATTGTTAAGTAAACAGATAATTATATTTTTACTTTTATCCCTAATATTTTTTTTGTATCTTCTGTTACCTTGAATCTATCATCTAAACGATTCCCTATAACTAAAATAATATGTTTATTTCCATTAATTAATAACCATGTATGTTCTTTTTCTAAAAGAGAAAATTTTTTTTCTTTATAATATTTACTTATTTTTTTTTTCCCTTTCATTTTAAAAGGATAAAAAAAATCCCCTTTTCTCCATGTTCTTAATAATAATGGAAATTGTATTTTTTCAAAATCTATGATCAACATATTTTTATGGGTTTCTTTTTTGGGATTATAAAAAAATTTTATATCAACAGGTAAAAACATTTTATTAGTAACTTTTAAATTTGATATCACATAAATCTTATTTTGATTTATTGATAATAATTGATGAGAGACCAATATCCAATTAGTCCCATTCTTAATAATACGATATAATTTAGAAAAAAGTTGTTTACCAGACTGTGCATTAATAAAACGAATCATACTATTGACATCATTAAATCCATATGGAGAAAATAATTTAAACAAATAAAAAGATAAAGGTTGTAATTCTCTTATTTTTTTACAGTTCATTTTCCAAAAAAATGGATAATATTTTTTTTCTATTGTAATTTTTTGACGGACTTCTTCTATTTTTTTCTTTATTAAAAAATTTTCATCATGAAGAAAATTTATAGTTTTTTTTAATCCATTACGAAATGAACATGAATCAAACATAGATAAATTTGAACGTATTTTATTTCTTAAATATTTAAAATCATGATTACTAGTATCTAGTCTCCATTTTATATTTTTTATTCTTGCATAATGTAAAATTTCTTTTTTAGTAAAATCAGACAAAGGACGAATAAATCGTCCATTTATTTTGGGGATCCCTAACAACCCTTTAATTCCAGTTCCTCTGAAAATGTTTATAAAAAAAGTCTCTATGGAATCATCAAAATGATGCCCTAAGACGATATATTCATATAAATTTTTTTTTAATAATTCTTCGAACCAATCATATCTAAGTTTTCTAGCAGTCATTTGTATAGAAAACTTCCATTTTTTAGAAAAATTTAAAGTATCAAATTTTTTTACATGACATATTATATTTTGTTCAAAACAAAAATTTTTTATAAATATTTCATCTTTATTAGATTCTTCATCTCTTAAGGAAAAATTACAATGAGCAACTTCTGGTTCTATTTCAGGAATTTGAAGTAATAAATTAATTAATACCATACTGTCTAATCCCCCGCTCACAGCTACACATACTTTTTTCCTAATTCCAACTAATGAAAAATATTTTTTGATTTTATCTAGAAAAAGAAGGTTATATGATATTTCATTCATGATTATTTTAAATAACAAATTTAACGATTTCTTGAACTATATCGTGTTTAGATTTTTTGTATATATTTATTTTTGTTAAAGATTTTTCATAAAAATATACCCTTTTCGATAAATGTTTCATAATAAATATGAACAATTCATTTTTAGACAAATGAGAAATTAGAGGTCTTGTTTTTTTTTCTAAAAATAATCTTTTAAATAAAGTATAACTATCAGTTTTTAAATAAAATGTATTTGAATATTTATTTAGCAAATAAATATTATTATAAAAACAGGGAGTCCCTCCTCCAACTGATAAAACATATTTTTTTTTTTGTTTTAAAATTTTATTTAACATAGAGTGTTCCCTCTTTCTGAAAGAAAGTTCTCCTTCTTTTTTAAAAATATCATGAATAGAATCTTTTTCCTTTTCAACAAGAATAGCATCCAAATCGTAAAAATCAAAATTTAGCCTTTCAGCTAGTATTTTTCCTATAGTAGTTTTTCCGCTTCCCATATATCCAATTAAAGCAATTTTCATAAAAACATAAAATTATAGTATATTTGTTGTTTAACTCAATGATTATTTGTTACTTTCGTTTCTGTAACTTATAAAAATTAATAAAAATCTATAATAGACCTGATAGCTCAGCTGGTAGAGCATTACACTTTTAATGTAAGGGTCCTGGGTTCGAATCCCAGTCAGGTCATTTTTTTATTTTTTAAAAAATTTCTAATACAACAGGACAATGATCTGAATATTTGACCTCTGGCATGAGATAGGCATTTCTCATTTTTTCTTTCAAAGAATTACTAACCATAGCATAATCAATTCTCCATCCTTTGTTGCTTTTTCTAGCATTATAACGATAACTCCACCAACTATAATGATGGTCTTCCTGAACAAAATTTCTAAAACTATCTATAAATCCTAAGTTGATAAAATCAGTCATCCATTCTCTTTCTTTTGGTAAAAAGCCTGAAATGTTTTGATTCCGAATAGGATCATAAATATCTATTTCATGATGACAAATGTTATAATCTCCACAAATAATCATGTCATTTAATTTATTTTTTATTTTTTTTATGTGTAAGAAAAAATTTTTCATAAAAAAAAATTTAAAGTTCAATCTTTTCATCATATCATTTCCTGAAGGAACATAAAGACTAATTACTGACAAATTTTTTAAATCCACACGCAAAACCCTTCCTTCTTCATCTATAGAATCTAATCCGATTCCATATTCTACATGAATAGGTTCTTCTTTACACAGAATACCTACTCCACTATATCCTTTTCTTTTTGAAGAAAACCAATAGTGATTATAACCTAAATTTTCAAATAGATTCGTATCTATTTGTTCTGGAAAAGCCTTTGTTTCTTGTAAACATAAAATATATGGCTGATTTGTTTCAATCCAATCAGATAATCCTTTTCTAATTCCAGATCTAATTCCATTTATATTATAACTAATAATTTTCATTATTTTAAATTTTTAAAAAGTTAATTATAAAATATTCAAAATAGTTTTTATATTTGCCGTGATACATTAAACATTAATTTGATCTACTAAAACTAAAATAAAAAAGCTTACAAGAGTAAGCTTTTTTATTTCTTCCTGGTATTGGATTATGGATAAACTTAAAATAGCAATTCAAAAATCGGGTCGTCTTTATGACGATTCTATAAAATTACTCAAAGATTGTAGCATTGAAGTTAACATTGGAATAGATAAGTTAAAAACAACGGCTCTTAATTTTCCCCTAGAAATACTTTTTCTTAGAGACGATGATATTCCTCAATATTTAGAAGACGGAGTAGCAGATATAGGAATTGTGGGAAAAAATGTTCTTTTAGAAAAAAGAAAAAGGATAAGAATCAAAGAGCCTTTGGGTTTTGGAAAATGTAGACTGGCTATTGCCGTGCCTAAGTCTCTCTCTTACAATGAAATTAATGATTTGGATGGAAAACGTATTGCAACAAGTTATCCTTTTTTAGTTAAAGAATTTTTTAAAAAAAGATATATAAATGCAGAAATTCATGAAATATCTGGAGCAGTAGAAATAGCTCCAGGAATAGGGTTAGCAGATTGTATCTGTGATTTAGTAAGTAGCGGGTCTACACTTTTTATGAACGGATTAAAAGAAGTAGAAACTGTGCTTCAATCTGAAGCTGTATTAGCTTCACACTTGCACTTAGGTATCCCACAAAATACTATAATGGAAAAATTGTTATTTCGAATTAGAGCTGTAAGAAAGGCTAAAAATAATAAATATATTTTGTTGAACGTCCCTAATGAAAAATTAGAAAAAATAATATCTTATCTTCCAGGAATTAAAAGTCCAGTTATTCTGCCTTTAGCAAATTCAGAATGTAGTTCCGTGCATTCTGTCGTAAATGAAAATGATTTTTGGGGAATCATAGAAAATTTAAAATCACTTGGAGCTCAGGATATATTGGTACTTCCCATAGAAAAAATTATACTATAATAAATATGATTCAAGTATATATTCATCCCCCACAAAAAACATGGAAATCTATTTCAAATAGGAACTTACAAAATATTTCTTACTTAAGAAGCTTAGTTGTTCCTATTATTGACAATGTAAAAACTTATGGAGATATAGCTTTAAAAGCTTATACAAGAAAATATGATCATATAAATCTAAAATCTATTAGAGTATCAGAAGAAGATTTAAATAAATCTGATATAAAAATTTCAAATCAACTAAAAAAATCCATTGAAATAGCATACCATAATATAAAATATTTTCATGAAAAACAACTACATGATGAACCGCAAATAGAAATATCAAAGGGAATTTCTTGTTGGAGAAAAACTATTCCAATCGAAAAAATTGGTTTTTATATCCCAGGAGGATCCGCTCCTTTGTTATCTACTGTATTAATGTTAGGAATTCCGGGAAAATTATCAGGATGTAAAAATATTATTTTATGTACTCCTCCAGATAAAAATGGAGAAGTTCATCCATCTATTTTATATACAGCTAAATATGTAGGAATTACACATATATATAAAGTTGGAGGGGCTCAATCTATTGCAGCTATGGCTTATGGAACAGAAAGTATCCCTTCTGTATATAAAATATTTGGGCCAGGAAATTCTTATGTTACAATAGCTAAACAAATTGTATCTCAAAAAGGAAGAGTGTCCATAGATATGCCTGCCGGTCCTTCAGAAGTAGCAATTATAGCTGATGATACAGCCAATCCAGAATATGTTGCTGCTGATTTATTGTCTCAATCAGAACATGATACAGAAAGTTATACCATTTTGGTAACTCCAAATAATCAATCTTGGATAAATAAAGTTAAAGAAGAATTAAAGAAACAATTTTTAAATACTTCTAGTAAACAAAATATTATTGAAAAATCTTTGAAAAAAAGCAAACTTATCATTCTTCGTTCATTAGATGAATGTTTAGCTTTAATTAATCAAATCGCTCCAGAACATTTAATTATAAATTGTAAAAATGCTTCTTATTGGGGGGGGAAAGTGATTAATGCTGGATCTGTTTTTTTAGGAAATTATTCTCCAGTTAGTGCAGGAGATTATGCTTCTGGAACGAATCATGTACTTCCTACTTATGGTTATGCTAAATCTTATAGTGGAATATCTGTAGATAGTTTTGTAAAAAAAATTACTTTTCAAAAAATATCTAAAAAAGGATTAAAACATTTATCAGAATGTATTAGTGTTTTATCTTCTGAAGAAGGATTATTTGCTCATAAGAAATCCATTAATATTCGGATAAAATAAATTTTTAAATGTAAATGCATGAATAAATTTAATTTGAATTCTTTGATTAGAAAAAATATTTTGAATCTGGATCCTTACATGTCTGCTAGGATAGAACATCATCAAGAAAAAAACTCCATTTTTTTAGATGCTAATGAAAATTCTTTCGGTTCCCCTTTATCTTTTTTAAATTCTTATAACAGATATCCAGATCCTATGCAAAAAGAATTGAAAGAAAAAATATCAGATTTTAAAAATATTTCTACATCTCATATATTCTTAGGGAATGGAAGCGACGAAATTATTGATTTGGTTTATCGTATTTTTTCTCGTCCTGAAATAGATCATGCTATTATTTTTCCTCCTACTTATGGAATGTATGAAGTAAGTGGAAAAATACATGGAGTGGATGTTGTTAAAATATTTCTTACAGAGGAAAAGTATCAATTAAATTTGAATCAACTAGAAAAAGTTGTTAATCCGTATAGTAAAATCATTTTTATTTGTTCTCCAAATAATCCTACTGGAAATGATCTCAATAGAAAAGATATTGAGAATATAATAAAAAAATTTGCAGGAATTGTTGTTTTAGATGAGGCGTATATAGATTTTTCTAATCAAAAATCTTTATCAACAGAAATCGATAAATATCCAAATTTAATCATTTTACAAACACTTTCTAAATCTTGGGGGTTAGCAGGATTAAGAATAGGAATAGCTATTGCATCTGAAGCTATTATTGGATGGATGAATAAGGTAAAATATCCATATAATATTAATTTTCTTTCTCAAGAAATAGCGATTAAAGCTTTAGAAAATAAAGATTTATTTTTTTTTCATTTAAAAAACATTCTAGCGGAAAGAAAATACATGTTAGAATCTTTGAAAGAAATTCCTATCATACAAAAAGTGTATCCTAGTTCTGCTAATTTTTTATTAGTAAAAATAAATTTTTCTTCAAAAAGTATTTATCAATATTTAATGAAAAAAAAATTTTTTGTTAGAGATCGTTCAAAAATCATTTTATGTAATAATTGTTTAAGGATCACAATAGGAACTCATGAAGAGAATGAGTGTCTAATAGATCATATTCGAAAATATTCTATTCAAAAAATGAAAATGTAATGAAAAAAAAAATATTGTTTATTGATAGGGATGGGACTATAATAAAAGAATCACCGCCCACTTATCAAATTGATTCTATTGAAAAAATAAATTTTTACCCCAAAGTAATATACTTCTTATCAAGAATTGTACAAGAATTAAACTATGATTTAGTTATGGTATCCAACCAAGATGGTTTGGGAACTGATCAATTTCCTGATAATATTTTTTGGCCTATTCATAATCATATATTAAATATTTTAAAAACTGAAGGAATTCATTTTACCTCCGTTCATATAGATAAAACTTTTCCAGATGAAAAATCCAAAAATAGAAAACCTGGAATAGGAATGTTAACAAATTATTTAAACTCAAATTATTACAATATTTCAAAATCTTTTGTAATTGGAGATCGATTGACAGACGTTTTATTAGCTAAAAATCTAGGATGCAAATCTATATGGATTAAAGAGGATCATTCCCATAAAAATTTTACAAAAGAAGAAAAAGATTACATTTCTAATGTAAATGTAGATGAAAAAGATTTAAAAAAAATAATATCTTTAAAAACTGATAGTTGGAAAAAAATTTATGAATATTTATCATCAATTACCACAAAGAAACTCGTTTATCAACGAACAACATTAGAGACAAATGTAAAAATTTGTATTTTTCTTTATGGAAAAGGAAGAAATCACATTCAAACAGGATTGGGTTTTTTTGATCATCTTCTACAACAAATAGCATTTCATAGCTCTATAGATTTAAATATTCAAGCGAAAGGAGATCTTTATGTAGACGATCACCATACTATAGAAGATATTGGGATTACTTTAGGAGAGATTTTTTATCAATCTTTGGGAGATAAAAGAGGAATAGAACGTTATGGTTTTTATTCTCTTCCTATGGATGAAAGTTTATCTACAATTGCATTAGATCTTGGAGGAAGAAGCCAATTATTTTGGAAAGTCAAATTTTCTAGAGAGAAAATAGGTAAAATTTCTACTGAAATGTTTTTTCACTTTTTCAAATCTTTTTCTTTATCTGCCAAATGCAATTTACATATTCATGCTATAGGAAAAAATGATCATCATAAAATAGAATCTATTTTTAAATGTTTTGGAAGAGCTATTAAAATGGCAATACAAAAAAATTCTTATGATAAAATACCTAGTACAAAAGGTATATTGTAAAATTTTAATATATTATGAAAACGATTATTATAAAATATCCTGCAGGAAATGTACAATCAATTCTTTTTTCTTTAGAAAGAATAGGAGTGCAAGCTATGGTGACAGATTCCAAAGATTTGATTCAAAATGCAGAAAAAATTATTTTGCCTGGTGTTGGGGAAGCTAACTGTGCAATGCAATATTTGAAAGAAAAAAAACTAGATTTACTTTTATCAAAATTAAAACAACCTATATTAGGAATATGTTTGGGCATGCAATTACTTTGTAAGCACTCAGAAGAAAGGAATACTACATGTATAGGAGTTTTTGATTTATTGGTAAAAAAATTTCAAACCAGTGATAAAAACGAGAAAATACCTCAAGTAGGGTGGAATACAATTCATAAATTAAAAGGATCTCTATTTAAAAATATTCCAGATGGAAGTTATCAATATTTTGTTCACAGTTATTATGTCCCTTTAGGAAAGGAAACTATAGCAAAAACAGAGTATATAACCACTTACAGCGCTGCATTACAAAAAAATAATTTTTATGCGGTACAGTTCCATCCAGAGAAATCTTCTTATGTAGGACATAAAATATTAGAAAATTTTATTAGTTTATAAATTTATGACAATGGATATTATAGTAGCTATAGATTTGATTGATGGGAAATGTGTTCGATTAATACAAGGAGATTTTAAAAGAAAAAAAATTTACAATGAAGACCCATTAGATGTCGCTTTATTACTAGAAAATTATGGAATATCTAGATTGCATCTAGTAGATTTAGATGGAGCAAAAAAAGGAAAAGTAGTTCATTGGAAAATTTTAGAAAAAATAGCGAAATCTACACATTTAACTATAGATTTTGGAGGAGGAATTCATTCTGATGAAGATATACGTACTGTGTTTGAAAGTGGAGGACATATGGCCACTGTTGGTAGTATTGCAGTTCAAAAACCTTTTGTTTTAAAAAAATGGATTGATGCTTATGGAGGAGATAAAATATTGTTAGGAGTAGACGTAAAAAATAATAAAATAGCAATCAATGGATGGACTAAATTTAGTGATTTTCCATTTTTAGATTTTTTACAAGAAAAAAGTAATCATGGAGTTAAGAAAATTTTTTGTACAGATATTTCTAAAGATGGAATTTTATCAGGTCCTTCTTTTCTTTTATATAAAAAAATTATTGAAAAATTTCCAAATATTGAATTCATAGCAAGTGGAGGAATTAGTAATATGAATGATGTATATCAATTATTTAATTTGGGTTGTAGTGGAATCATTGTTGGAAAAGCTGTATATGAAAAAAAAATATCATTATATGATCTTAAAAATTGGAAAAAAATAAACAATCATAACAATTAATTAAATATGTTGGCTAAACGTATTATACCTTGTTTGGATATAAAAAATGGAAGAACAGTAAAAGGAGTCAATTTTATACATTTAAAAGACGCTGGAGACCCAATACAACTGGTTTGTTGGTATACAAAACAGGGTGCAGATGAATTAATATTTTTGGACATCACTGCCACAAATGAAAAACGGAAGACACTAATTAGTTTAGTAAAAGACATTTCTCGCCATATTAATATTCCTTTTACGGTTGGTGGAGGAATTAAAGAAGAAAAAGATGTTGAAGTTTTGCTGAATGCAGGAGCAGATAAAATATCTATCAACACTGCTGCTTTTCAAAATCCGAATCTTTTAGAAAAACTTTCTAAAAGATTCGGAAGTCAATGCATTGTTTTAGCTATTGATACTAAATATGAAGAAAATGAATGGTGGGTATATTTAAATGGAGGAAGAATTTCTACTCATACTAAAACTTTAGATTGGGCTCAGGAAGGAACTAGTAGAGGGGCAGGAGAGATATTACTAACTTCAATGAATCATGATGGAACAAAAAACGGATTTGCAATAGATATTACTAGAAGAATATCCGAAAATATTTCTACCCCTATAATTGCCTCAGGTGGCGCTGGAAAATTAGATGATTTTTATAAAATTTTTAAAAAAGGAAAAGCTGATGCAGCTTTAGCCGCTAGTATATTTCATTATAAAGAAATAGAAATTCCTAATTTAAAATGTTATTTAAATCAACTTCATATACCTGTAAGAACTGAAATATAAACAAACATATGATAAATTTTAAAAAAAAATTGATTCCTGCAATTGTTCAAGATTCAAAAACAGATAAGGTATTAATGTTGGGTTATATGAATCAAGAAGCCTATCAAAAAAGTATTGATGAAAAAAAAGTGACTTTTTATAGCAGATCGAAAAAAAGATTATGGACAAAAGGAGAGATCAGTAAAAATTATCTTTTTATTAAAAAGATATTAATAGATTGTGATGAAGATACATTATTAATCAAAGCTACACCAACAGGTCCTATTTGTCATAAAGGAACAGATACATGTTGGAAAGAAATAAATAAGAATAATAATTTTTTATTTTATTTAGAAAATATAATATCGGATAGAATTAAAAAAAAACAAGAAAATTCTTATATATATCAATTATCAAAAAAAGGAATCAATAGAATATCTCAAAAGTTAGGAGAAGAAGCAGTGGAACTCATTATCGAGTCTAAAGACAATGATCAAAATTTATTTTTAAATGAATCTGCTGATTTACTTTTTCATTATCTTATTCTTTTAAAAAAAAAAGGATTGGAAATGCAAGATGTTATTAATATTTTAAAAAGTAGGCATTCAAAAACCTAATTCTCTAAGGAACATTTAATATTTTATGCATTTGAAAAGATATTCTCCATTTAGGGTTTTTTTTAACATAAGAAATGATTTTCGGAAGAACATTAAAAATAGAATTCCATTCTGGCTGTAAAAACAAAAAACAATTCGTTACACTTTGAACATAATAGGCTTGTTCTTCTGCAAAGATAAAGTCATTTTCATCCGAAATAATAATTTTTAATTCATTGATTTTTTTGTAATTTTCTTGCAGAGGAAGTTTTATTTTTTTTGGAGAAATTGTAATCCAATCTACATATTTTTCTTTTATAGGATAAGAACCTGAAGTTTCAATATGAATACGATGTCCTTTTTTCTTAAGTTTTTTAATTAAAGGATGTAAATTCCACATAGTGGGTTCTCCTCCAGTAATTACAATAGTTTTAATTTGATGATGATTATTATTAATATTATTTAGAATTTGATTAATTGTAATAAAGTTTTCTTTTTTTATATTCCAACTTTCTTTAGTATCGCACCAACTACATCTTATATTACATCCTTCAAAACGAATAAAATATGCAGCTGTACCATAATAATATCCTTCTCCTTGAATGGAATAAAAAAATTCTTTTATCGGATAGCTAATTTCTTTCATTTCCTATTGTTTAATGCTGCCATCAAAGTGTTTTTTAGTAACATCACACGAGTCATAGGTCCTATCCCTCCTGGGACAGGAGTCAAATAAGAAGCCCTTCCATAAACACTATAGAAATCAACATCTCCTAATATTTTATTTTCATGATTATGTATTCCTACATCTATAACAACAGCTCCTTTTTTAATCATTTTTCCTTTAAGAAATTTTGGGATACCTACAGCTACTATGATAATGTCGGCTTGTTTAGTGTAAAATTCTATATTTTTAGTTTTACTATGAGTAATTGTAACCGTACTATTTCCAAAATAATTTTTTCTACTCATCAGTATGCTAATTGGTCTTCCCACTATCCTACTTCTCCCTATTACTACAGTATGTTTTCCATATATTTGAATTTTATATCTTTCTAAAACAGTTAAGATTCCTAACGCAGTAGCAGGAAAAAATGCTTTCATCCCCAAAGACATTTTTCCAAAATTTTCAGGATGAAATCCATCTACATCTTTTTTAGGATCAATAGATAAAATGATTTTATCTTGATTCATGTGCTTTTCTAGAGGTAATTGCACAATAAAACCATCTATATATGGATTTCGATTCATTTTTTTTATTTCTTCTAATAATTTATTTTCTAAAGTATTTATAGGTAAATGTATTAAAGAATACTGAATTCCAATGTTTTTACATTCTTTAATTTTGTTATTAACATATGTTATGCTAGAGCTGTTATTTCCTGTTAAAATAATTCCAAGATGAGGCATTCTCTTGTTTTCATTCAATATTTTTTTCTCTATAATATTGGATATTTCATTTTTTATTTCTTTGGCTAACAAATTTCCGTTCAATAATTGAGTAGTCATTTCCTAATTTAATTTCTATTTCTCTTGTTAATTGAATAAACTCTTTCACAGATAATTCTTCTGCTCTTTTGTTTAAAAATGGTATTTTATTAAAATTTGGAACATATTTGAATAATTGTAAAGAATTTTTTAATTTCTTTCTTCTTTGATTAAAAGCTGTTTTAACACATTTAAACAACACATTTTTATCGCAATAAATAGTTTCATTTTTTCTTTTTAAAGATATTACTGCAGATTCCACATTAGGAACAGGAAAAAATACCTTTTTTTTTACAGTAAAAAGGTATTTTGCATCATAAAACGTTTGAATTAATACTGATAAAATTCCATAAGTTTTTTTTCCTTTGTGAGATGTAATTCGTTTTGCCACTTCTTTTTGAAACATTCCAATACATTCTGGAATATATTGATTATATTTTAATATATGGAATAATATTTGTGAAGAAATTTTATAAGGAAAATTACCAATAATTGCAAAATTATGTAATTTTATTTCTTCTGGATTCCATTTCAAAAAATCATTATGAATGATTTTGTTATTAGAAATCAAAAATTTTTTTTTTAAAAAAGAAATTAATTGTTTATCGATTTCTATAAAAAAAACATGGTGATATGGATTAATCAATAGATATTGAGTTAAAATGCCTAATCCAGGGCCGACCTCTACTACTGTATTGTAATTTTCGAAAGAAAGATGATTTACAATTTTTTTTGCTATATTTTGATCTTTTAAAAAATATTGATCGAATTTTTTTTTAAAAAAAAGTTTATGCATTTGCATTGTGCAAATATATAAACATTATATTATTTAGTTTAATATGCTGAAACCCTATTTTATACGAAAAAATAAAGAAAAAGTTTTATTGGGATTAGAAAAACGTGATTTTAAGAAATCACATTTAATAAACGAAATATTAATTTTGGATGAAAAAAAAAAAATAACTCAAAATATTATAAATAAAATATTAGAAAAAGAAAATTTAATTTCAAGAGAAATAGGTAAAATTTTGAGTTTTAATAACAATAACGATCATCAAATAAAATCTTTAAAAGATAAATCTTCTTTTCTGAAAAAAGAAAGAAAAAATATTAATATCAAACTAGAAAAAATTTGCCAAATTTTAGAAAAAAAATTGAATCAAGTTCCTAACATTCCTGATGAAAAAGTAAAAAAGGATTTCAAAAAGAATGATATTCTTTTTCAGGAAGAAGGAATTTGTTCTTCTATTATGAACCCCCTTCCTCATTGGGAATTATCAAAAAAATTTAATTTGATTGATTCTAATTTAGGAACAAAAATATGTGGTTCTGGTTTTACAGTTTATATGGGGAAAGGGGCGAAATTGCAAAGGAGTTTAATTCAATATTTTTTAGATAGAAATATACAAGCATCATATAAAGAATATAGTTTACCTTATCTCATTAATGAAAAATCTGGATTTTCTACGGGACAAATTCCAGATAAAGAGAATCAAATGTACTTTATAGAAAAAGATAATTTTTATTTAATTCCCACTGGAGAAATTCCTATTATGAATTGTTATAGAGATACAATGCTTACATACTCAGATCTTCCTATTAAAGGAACTACTTACACATCTTGTTTTAGAAGAGAAGCTGGTTCATATGGGGCAAAAGTTAGAGGATTAAATAGATTACATCAATTTGAAAAAGTAGAAATTATTCAAATTACTACACCAGATACTTCTTCTTATTTTTTAGAAGAAATGATTTCACATGTGAGAAATATTTTGAGATCTTTAAATTTACCTTTTCGTTTGATTCGATTAAGTGCTACAGATCTGGGTTTTTCTTCTTCTATAACTTATGATTTTGAAGTTTATTCTATGGCTCAAAAAAAATGGCTAGAAGTAAGTTCTATCTCAAATTGTACTGATTTTCAGTCTAATAGATTGCGCCTCAAATATAAAACTATTACAGGGAATACAGAATTTTGTCATACTCTTAATGGGAGTGCGTTGGCTTTACCCCGAATTATGGCTGCTTTACTAGAAAATAATCAAACTGAAAATAAAATTAATATTCCTAAGGCTTTGATTCCTTATACAGAATTTGATCATATTTAAGTGAAATTTTATGTTATGAAAGTGACTGAGCATATAGATAGAGCAAAAAAAAGTTTATTTTCTTTTGAAATCTTACCTCCTTTAAGAGGACGTGATATAAAAGATATTTTTTCTACCTTAGACCCATTAATAGAATTTAATCCTCCCTTTATTGATGTCACTTATCATCGTGAAGAATTTATATATGTAGAAAAAGATAATGGTCTTTTACAAAGAAGAAAAATTTCAAGACGTCCAGGAACAGTAGGAATCTGTGCTGCAATTATGAATAAATATGGAATAGATGCTGTTCCTCATCTAATTTGTGGGGGATTTAGTAAACAAATGACTGAAAATGCTTTAATAGATCTAAATTTTTTGGGGATCGATAATGTTTTAGTCCTAAGAGGAGATCCATTAAAATCTGAAAAAAGTTTTATTGCACAAAAAGATGGACACAAACATGCAATAGAATTAGTGAAACAAGTTCAAAATTTGAATATTGGAAAATATCTTGATAAAACTTTTGTAGAAAAAAAAGAATCTACATCATTTGATTTCTGTATTGGAGTAGCAGGATACCCAGAAAAACATTTAGAAGCTCCAAATATAGAAAGTGATTTATTTTTTCTGAAAAAAAAAATAGAAGCAGGAGCTGATTATATTGTAACTCAAATGTTTTTTGATAATAAAAAATTTTTTTCTTTTGTTGAAAGATGTAGATCCGAGGGGATTTCTGTTCCAATCATTCCCGGAATTAAACCTATTTCTTCTAAAAAGCAATTAAACGGTCTTCCTTCTCGTTTTTATTTAAATATCCCTAATGAATTAGTAAAAGAAATAGAAAAAGAAAAAGATAAAAAAAATATTCCTCATATTGGAATTGAATGGGCTATTCATCAATCTAAAGAATTAAAAAATTATGGTGTAGAAGTAATTCATTATTATACCATGGATAAACCAGAAAATATTTACAAAATTGTTCAAGCCATTTATTGATATTATTTCTATTCTATACATTACATTTTTAAATAAAGAGTTTTTTTTATAGCATTGATTATTTTTTTTTCGTTAGGAAACCAATTATTTACTAAATTATAAGCATAAGGAGCAGGAGTATCTAGCAAAGATATTCTATTAATAGGAGCATCAAGATAATCAAATGCTTTATTTTGTATAAAATATGAAATTTCAGAAGCAATAGATGAAAAAGGCCATGATTCTTCTAAAATTACTAAACGATTAGTTTTTTTTACAGAAAAAAGAATGGATTCATAATCCAATGGACGAATGGTTCGAATATCTACAACCTCTACACTAATATTTTCTTCATCCAATTTATACGCTACATTTAAAGCCGTTTTCATAATCTTCCCAAAAGATACTAAACTGATATCAGTTCCTTTTTTTTTTATATCTGCTTTTCCAATGGGAATAATATATTCTTCATCTGGAATCATCATTCTATCTCCATACATTTGTTCAGATTCCATAAAAATTACTGGATTGTTATCTCTAATAGAAGATTTCAAAAGGCCTTTCGCATCATAAGGATTACATGGAACGACTACTTTTAATCCAGGACAACTTGCATACCAACTTTCAAAAGATTGAGAATGTGTAGCCCCTAATTGTCCGGCAGAACCAGTCGGACCTCTAAAAACAATGGGGATATTCCATTGCCCTCCACTCATATAACGTATTTTTGCTGCATTATTAATAATTTGGTCCATGGCAACTAAAGAAAAATTAAAAGTCATGAATTCAATAATAGGCCTGCATCCGTTCATGGCAGAACCTATGCCTATTCCAGAAAACCCTAATTCTGATATGGGTGTATCAATAACTCTTTTTGAGCCAAATTCTTTTAACATTCCTTTAGAAGCTTTGTAAGCTCCATCATATTGAGCGACTTCTTCCCCCATAAGATAAACAGTATTATCTCTTCTCATCTCTTCACTCATAGCTTCTGCTATAACTTCACGAAAACTCTTCTCTTTCATAATAATGTTAATTTTTTGTAAAGAAAATAAAACGGAAAAGAAAGGATTCCTTTCTTTTCCGTTAGTCTAAAATATTTGATTAATTATTTTTATGTTCTTTTTCTTTTTGTTCTTTTTCTTTTTTTTGTTTTTTTAAAAAATATTCTTGTTTTTTATGTAAATCCTTTTTTTCTTCTCTTGCTTTTGTTAAAGCTTTAATAATATTATGCAAAATATTATTTTTTTCTTTAATAAGTTCTAATTTGTCTTGAGCCAATTTTTTTTGATCTTCAAAATCTTTTTGAGCTATTGCTTGCGCTTCTGAACCTACGGGTTTAGACCTCATAATCATTTTTTTTATTTTCATTTCTTCCATAATTCTTTTTTGAACATCTGCTAATTGATAGTATTCATCAAAATGTTTTGTGCTCTCATCTTCTAACTTTTTTATTTCCTCTTCTATGTTTTTTTTTCTTCTGGATATATCTTCTGGATCTATGTCATTTATATCAAAATCTGGTTTTTCTTCTTCTTCTTCTTCTTCTTTAGTTGTTGGGGTAGGATTTGGCTGTTGTATAGGAGGGGGTGAAGCGACGGCTGCAGTTGCAGGGGATGTATTATGATTTACGTTAGGGACCTTTTCTCCTGCTAGATCATCATCATTGCAAGAAATAATAAATCCCAACGCTATGAAAATTGTTGGAATCAAAAATTTAAAAGAAGTATTCATAATAAAAATTTTTAATATTATTAATTAAATATATAAAAAAAATTATTACATAGAATTTATAATTTCCTTATCTTACTAAGTATAAAAACATTCTTCCAAATTTAGTATATTTGGATTAGTAGTTATTTGTAATATAATTTATATACTCCTATGGATCAATTTATTAAATTAGCTATACGGGGAATATCCTTAAGTCAAATACAATCAGGTATATATGTTTTGTTACTTGAAGAAGAATCTGGAAGAATAAAACTTCCTATTATTATAGAAAGTATGCAAGCACAGTCTATTGCTTATGCTTTAGGGAAAAGAGATACATCAAGATCTTTTACACATGATTTATTTTTTTCTTTTGCAAAAGAATTTCATATCAGATTAAAAGCGGTAGTTATATATAAACTGATAAATGGAATATTTTTTTCTTATATTTTATTCGAAGGAGATCACATCATAGGAGAAGTAGGAGAAGAAGGAAATAAAATAGAAAAAAAAGAACATAGAATAGATTCAAAGACATCAGATGCCGTAGCTTTAGCAGTAAGATTTCAAGCCCCTATTTATACAACAAGGGAAATTTTTGATAAAGCTGGTATTTATTTTGAGAATGGATTTCCTAAAGAAAATGATACTTCTGAAACAGGAATAGAAAATACTAGTTTTCTTTTTTTTAAGGAAAAGAGTCAGCAAGATTTAGAAAATATGACAGAAAAAGATTTAAATGCTTTATTAAATCATGCGGTAGTTAATGAGTGTTATGAACTTGCAGCACGAATAAAAAAAGAGTTAGATAGAAGAGAATGAATTATTTCTTTCTTTCGTATCTAATAAAACTGTAGTTAAATAAGTGATTTTTATCTTTTTCATAAAAAAATTCATATGTTTTTTTCCATTTTTTGGGATCAATGTTTGGAAATTTAGTATCACCATAAAATTTTTTATGAACTAATGTTAGTTCTATAGAATGTGCTTTTTCGATTGTAGAGACGTATGTTTTTTCTCCTCCTATTATAAATATTTTTTTATACGTTAAATTATCTATTTCTTTTATAGAAGAAATAACATTTACATTTTTTTTATTTTTTAAGTATAAAAAATTTGTTTTATTTCTTGTTAGTATAATATTTTTTCTTTTTGGAAGTATTTTTCCAATGGATTCAAAAGTTTTTCTCCCCATTAGGACTATTTCCCCTATAGTCAGATTTTTAAAACGTTTTAAATCATTGGGTAAATGCCACATTAATTGATTGTTTTTTCCTATGAATCCATTTTTTGAAACAGCAGCAATTATAATTATTTTCATGATTATTCCAATTTTTTTTATATTTTTAAATCTATGGATATTCCAATTAAATATGATCCTCAACCTGTAGAGAAAAAGATATATCATTATTGGATGAAGGAAAATTATTTTTCGTCTTATCCGGATGATAGGATTCCTTATACTATAGTAATGCCTCCTCCCAATGTAACTGGAGCTCTTCATATAGGACATATGCTTAATAATACTATACAGGATGTTTTAATTAGATACGCAAGAATGAAAGGATATAATGCTTGTTGGATTCCTGGTACGGATCATGCATCTATTGCTACAGAAGCGAAAGTAGTTCATCATTTAAAGAAAAGAGGTTTATCTAAATTTTTTTTGGGAAGAGATAAATTTTTGTATCATGTTATGGAATGGGCTAAAAAACATAAAAACATTATTTTTGATCAAATTAAAAAATTGGGATGTTCCTGTGATTGGAATCGTACTCAATTTACGATGAGTTCAAAATTATCTCAGTCTGTAACGAAAGTTTTTATCGATTTATATAATGAAGGATATATATATAGGGGGTATCATGTCGTTAATTGGGATCCAGATGCTCAAACTACTCTTTCTGATGAAGAAGTACACTATAAAGAACATGTTGGTGAACTTTATTATTTAAAATATAAAATAAAGGGAGAGGAAAATTATGTGACTGTAGCAACAACTCGTCCAGAAACTATATTTGGGGATACAGCTATTTGTTTTCATCCAAATGATCAACGTTATGATCATTTGAAAGGAAAATACGTTAAGATTCCAATAATTAATAGATATATTCCAATTATACAAGATTCATATGTAGACCCCAATTTTGGAACTGGATGTTTAAAAATCACTCCAGCTCATGACATCCATGATAAAAATATAGCAGATAAACATAAATTAGAAATAATCAACGTTTTCAATAAAGATGCAACTTTAAATGAAAAAGGGCTTCATTATCAAGGAATGGATCGTTTTAAAGCAAGAAAAAAAATTATAGAAGAACTTAATAAGTTAGAAGTTTTGAAAAATATAGAAAAATATAATCACAAAATAGGTTTTTCTGAACGTACTTCATCAGTAGTTGAACAAAGACTATCACTTCAATGGTTTTTAAAGATGAAAAAAATATCTATTCCTGCTGTAGAAGCTGTTAAAAATGGAGATATTAAATTTTATCCCAATAAATTTCGTAAAACTTATTTGAAATGGATGAGTCAAATTCGTGATTGGAACATATCTAGACAATTGTGGTGGGGGCATCGCATTCCTGTCTATTATTATGGTAAAAAACTTAATGATTTTGTAGTAGCGGATAATTTAAGTCAAGCATTAGAAAAAGCAAGATGTAAAAGTAAGAATACACATTTAAATTGTAATGAAATATGGCAAGATCCGGATGTTTTAGATACTTGGTTTTCTTCTTGGTTATTACCTTTATCTGTATTTGATGGAATTTATCATCCTTATAATCATGAAATTTGTTATTATTATCCTACTGAAGAAATAGTAACAGGTTCAGATATATTATTTTTTTGGATTGCACGTATGATTATGTCTGGTTTTTTATTAAAGAATTATAAACCCTTTAAAAGGGTTTATTTTACTGGAATTGTTAGAGATTATAAGAATAATAAAATATCAAAATCATTAAATAACTCTCCAAATCCTATAGATTTAATTAATAAATATGGCGCAGATGCTGTTCGTATAGGTCTTATGATTAAAAATCATGCGGGAAAAGATTTTCATTTTGATGAAAAAATATGTTTACAAGGAAAAAATTTTGCGAATAAAATATGGAATGCTTTTCGTTTAATTCAAGGTTGGAAAGTAACAAATAATCATAATATTCCTGATTATTATTTTCTTTCTATTAAGTGGTTCAAAAATCGTTTTTATTATATTTTGAATGTTTTTGAAAAATATATTAGAGAATATAAATTGAATGAATCATTGATGGTTTTATATAAGTTTATTTGGTGTGATTTTTGCTCATATTTTCTTGAAATTATAAAACCTATTTATGGGGATAAATGTATACCAGAAATGGTATATTTAAATGTTATTCAATTTTTTGAAAATATATTGAAATTATTACATCCATATATGCCTTTTCTTTCGGAAGAAATTTGGAATATTCTTAAAAAAAGAAAACCGAAAGAAGCTCTCATTATATCTTCTTGGCCTGAAATCAAATCTTATGATTATGATATTTTAGTTTCTTTCGGAAAAGCTATAGAAATCATATCTGAAATACGAAATATTAGAAATCAAAATCATATTTCTTATAAAAAAAGTCTTGTCTTATTTTCTATAAGAAAAAAAGAAGAAAAAGAATATAATCCTATTATATTAAAGTTGGCTAATTTGTATAAAATAATTCCTGTTTCAAAAAAACCTGAAAATATCCCGTTTTTTCCTTTTTTATTAGATAAGGATCAATTTTTTTTATCCTTAGATCAAAAAGGATATTGTTTTCAGTATAACAAAGATGTAGTGAAAAAGGATGTGGTTAAAATTGAAAATAAAATTCAATATTTTCATAATTTATTATCCATTATTAGAAAAAATTTATCTAACAATAAATATGTGACTTCTGTTCCGAAAGATTTACTTTTAAAGGAAAGAAAAAAAGAAAATGATACATTAAATAAAATTGCTAGACTTAAGGAATATTTAAAATATTTAAAAAAAATAAGATAAAGTTACCAACTACTACTACTCCCTCCTCCACCAAAATTTCCCCCTCCTCCAAATCCATCAAAATTGTCTTCATTTTGATCAGAATTTTGATTTTTGAATAAAAAATTTGTTACAAACAAAGTATTTAATGTATTTAATAATGAAGAATTTGTTGTTTTTTTTATCAAAAAAAAATAAAATAAAAAAAACATAATAAAAAAAACACTAATGTTGGTTAATAAATTCCATATGGAAAAATTTTTTTTCTTTTTGTTTTTTTTATATTTATCTTTTAATATTTTAAATATTTCTTGAGTCCCATAATCTATAGCTTTATAATAAAAATTCTTTTTTAGAAAAGGTTTTATTTTTTCAATAATCTCCATAGTTAAAAAATCGGTCATATAAGGTTCTATTCCGTATCCGTTTTGTATAGATATTTTCCTATCATGAATGGATAATAATATAATTATTCCATTATTTTCATGATATCGCCCAATTTTCCATTTTTCACCCCATCGAGAGGCTAATAAATTGGGATCTTCACCATGAAGATCTTGAATAATGGAAACCAAAATTTCTGTTGATGTAATTTTAGAATATAAAATAAGTTTTTGATTTAATTTTTTTACTTGTTTATTCGACAAAACTCCTGCGTAATCCTGTACAGGATATATTTTTTTTGGAATTTCAGGAATAGAAAATTGGCCATGTATTAAATTTGAACAAAAATAAATCAAAATAATAGAAATAGACTGTATTATTTTTTTCATGATATTTTTTGAATTATCTTTATTTCAAATTAATTTGTTTGATTATTTCATGTTTATTTTTTTTTAAACGAAACATGAAATATCAGCTAGAAAAATCTATAATTGGAGACTTATTTGATCCTATTTGAGATTGGAAATATCCTTTTTCTTTAAATTGATAAAAAAAGTTTGCAATTATAATTTTTGGAAACTGATTTCTATAAGTATTGAAACTATTGACCTTTTCATTAAAACGATTTCTTTCTACATTGATACGGTTTTCTGTCCCTTCTAATTGATTTTGTAATTCGTAAAAATTTTGTGTTGATCTAAGATTAGGATAATTTTCTACAATTAAGAGCAATCTACTAATTGAATTATTTAAATGATCTTGAGCTTGTTGAAATTTATTTATTTGATTTTGATTCAAATCATTTCTATTTATGGAAATGGAAGTAGCTTTTGCTCTGGCATTTATAATTTGATTTAATGTATCTTTTTCAAAATTTGCAGATCCTTTGACTGTATTTACTAAATTTGGAATTAAATCAGCTCTACGTTGATAAACATTTTCTAATTGACCCCATTGTGTTTTAATATTTTCGTTAAGTTTGACTAAATGATTGTATGTATTAGCTATCCATAATATGGTTATGAATACAAAAATAAAAACAAAGTAAATAGCTATTATAAAACTTTTTTTCATACTGATATGAGTTCTTATTTACAAATCTTTTTTTAAAAAAATTTCTCTATTAGAAAAATAGAATAAACATTCTTTAAAAGCATTTTGATTACTATCAGATCCATGTATAGCATTTTTTTCTAAAGAGGTAGCATATAAATTTCGTATAGTTCCTTTTTTTGCATGTTCTGGATTTGTATCTCCTATTAAAATTCTAAAATCTCTTACCGCATTTTTTTTTCCTAGCATAACAGATACAATTGGTCCAGAAGACATAAATTTTACTAAAGAATCAAAAAATAACTTTTTTTTATGCTCTGCATAAAATTTTTTAGCTGATTTTTTAGAAAGTTTTGTCATTTTTATCGCTAAAATATGAAATCCATCCTCAACAATTTTAGATAGTATAGGTATAATATACCCTTTTTGTACCGCATCTGGTTTTATAATAGAAAGAGTGATTTTACCAAACATATGATCAATCATAATTTCTATATCGATTGAAAAACATTTTAAAATTAAATAAAGAAATTCATATAATAAAAATTCCTGTATTTTCATATCAAAAAAAATAATAGATTATGAATTACAACAATAAAAAACATTGTGATTGTGATGATGAGGAAACTGATTTTGATTCATTTCAAAGAATGGTTTTAAATGATTACAAATTAGCACGAATTAGTCGTGAAACTAGTATTTTAGGTCGTAAAGAAGTTTTGAATGGAAGAGCAAAATTTGGAATATTTGGAGACGGAAAAGAAATTCCTCAATTAGCTATGGCAAAAATTTTTAAAAATGGAGATTATAGATCTGGATATTATCGAGATCAAACGTTTATGATGGCTATTGGAGTTTTAACTGTAAAAAGTTTTTTTTCGCAATTATATGCGCATTCAGACTTAGAAGCAGAGCCGGTTTCGTCTGGTAGAATGATGACATCTCATTTTGGAACACGTTTTTTGAATGAAGATGGAAATTGGAAAAATCTTATTAAACAAAAAAATTCTAGTGCGGATATCTCTTCTACAGCGTCTCAAATGCCTAGATTATTAGGGTTAGCTCAAGCTTCTAAGATTTATAAAAAATTAAAAAATTTAAAAGAAACACATAAAATATTTTCTCATAACGGAAATGAGGTGGCGTTTGGAACTATTGGGAATGCTAGTATTTCTGAAGGATTATTTTGGGAAACATTGAATGCCGCTTCAGTATTACAAATACCAATTATCATATCCATTTGGGATGATGAGTATGGAATATCTGTTCCAAATAAGTATCAATTTTCAAAACGAAATATTAGCGATATCTTGTCTGGTTTTCAGAGAAATCAAAAAGAGAAAGGAATAGAAATTATTCGTGTTAATGGATCTAATTACATAGATCTTACAAAAACATATATTAAAGCAGATAAAATAGCTCGTTATGAACATGTTCCTGTAGTCATACATGTTACCAATTTAACACAACCTCAAGGACATTCAACCTCTTCTTCACATGAAAGATATAAATCGAAAGAACGTATAGAATGGGAAATAAATCATGATGGAATCAAAAAATTTAGAGACTGGATTTTAAGTTTTAGATTTAAAATAGATACAAAAAATAGTTATAAAATAGCTAATGTTCATTCTTTAGATAAAATAGATGTAGAAGCTAAAGAATATGTTAAAAATGAAAAAGAAAAAGCTTGGAAAGCATTTATAGAACCTATTATAAAAATTAAGAATGAAGTAATAAGTCTTTTGTGCAAAATACAAGATAACTGTACGGAAAAAAAATGGATTCAAAGATATATTAGAGAATTACATGATACAACTAAAAATTATCCTACAAAAAAATCAATATTCCGTATTGCTAGAAAAACAGCATATCTTTTATCAAAGACCCAATTTTATTCAAAAGATTGTTTGATAAAATGGATAAATAAAAAATATAATGAAGAACAAAAGAATTATTCTTCACATTTATATAGTGTTTCTGAAAAATCTTCTGTAAAACTAACAGAAGTTTTTCCTGTATATGATCATGATAATTATGAAGAAGTAGATGGGAGAATTGTACTAAGAGAAAATTTTGATAAGTTGTTGGAATTACATCCTGATCTTTTAATTTTTGGAGAAGACGTAGGAAAGATAGGAGATGTCAATCAAGGATTAGAAGGTCTGCAAAAAAAATATGGTAAAATTCGTGTTTTTGATACAGGAATACGTGAATCAACTATTATTGGACAAGGAATAGGTTTGTCTATGAGAGGTCTTCGTCCTATAGTTGAAATTCAATACATAGATTATCTTTTATATGCTTTGCAAATTATGAGTGATGATTTAGCGTGTTTACAATACAGAACAAAAGGAGGACAAAAAGCTCCTGTTATTATTAGGACGAGAGGACATCGTTTGGAGGGAATATGGCATTCTGGTTCTCCAATGGGTGGAATTATCAATTATTTGAGAGGAATTCTCGTGTTAGTTCCTAGAAATATGGTAAAAGCTGCTGGATTTTATAATACTTTATTATCTGGAGATGATCCTGCTTTAGTTGTTGAATGCCTAAATGGATACAGAATTAAAGAAAAATTGCCTAAAAACTTAGGTTTATTTAGAACGCCAATTGGAATAGTAGAAAGAACTAGGAAAGGAAAAGATATTACTATAGTCACTTATGGATCTACATGGAGAGTGGTTAGTGAAGCAGCTGAAGAATTATATAAGATTAACATTGATCCTGAAATAATAGATATTCAATCTTTATTGCCCTTTGATTTACAGAAAGATATTGTTAAAAGTTTGCAGAAAACTAATAGGTTGTTGATTATAGATGAAGATGTACCAGGAGGAGCTTCTGCTTATATATTACAGAAAGTATTAGAAGAACAAAATGGATATTATTATTTAGATAGTCCACCTATTACGATTACAGCTCAAGAACATCGCCCACCCTATGGATCTGATGGAGATTATTTTTCAAAACCTTCCGTTGAAAATATTGTAGAAAAAATATTAAAAATAATGCATGATAATTAGAAAATAAAGTATTTTATTGAATATTTTTTTAAAAATTGTTTTTATATATATTTGTTTTATTTATGTTTTACTAATGTTTTTTATTTATGAAAATAGAAAAAACCTTACATTCTAGAATTAGAAAAATGGATTTCAACAATATTGATTTTGGAAATCAGTATTCAGATCATATGTTTTGTTCTGAGTTCAAGAATGGAAAATGGAAAAATTCTATTATTAAGCCTTTTGGAAAGATAATGTTTTCTCCTATATCTCTTGTTTTTCATTACGGACAAGCTGTTTTCGAAGGAATGAAAGCTTACAAAGACAAAAATGAAGAAGTATTCTTATTTCGTCCAGAAGAAAATTTTAAAAGAATGAATAGATCTGCTGCTCGTTTGGAAATGCCACTTATACCAGAAAATATTTTTATGAATGGATTAAAAAAATTAATAGATATAGATAGGGATTGGATCCCTAAAAAATATGGACAATCTTTATATATTCGTCCTTTTCTAATTGCTACAAATGGAGTTTTATCAGCTAAGCCTTCTAAAGATTACATGTTTATGATTATATCTACCCCTGCGGACACCTATTACAAACATCCCTTAAAAGTTAAAATAGAAGAAAAATATAGTCGTTCTGCATCAGGAGGGGTTGGATTTACTAAAGCTGCTGGTAATTATGCATCTTCTTTTTATCCTACTCGATTAGCTAATGAAAAAGGATTTGATCAAATATTATGGACAGACTCTTCTACACATACGATGATAGAAGAATCAGGGACTATGAACGTTTTTTTTTATTTAAAAAATAAACTTATAACGCCAAAGGCAAATGATAATATATTGAGTGGGGTTACCTGTAAAAGCATTCTTTCTATAGCTGAAAAAGAAGGCTTATTTGTTGAAGAAAGAAATTTAAGTGTTTCAGAAATTATAAAGGGATTGCAAACCGGTGAATTAAAAGAAGCTTTTGGTTGTGGAACCGCAGTAGTTATAAATTATTTTAATACAATTAGTTATAAAGAAAATGATTTTTTTTTGCCGAATCTTTCAAAAGAGAAAAGAATATCTCTTTTTTTAAAGAAAAAATTATTAGATATACAACATAATTTATCAGAAGATCCTTTTAAATGGAGAGTCCCATTAAAAAGATAGATATTCATAAAAATTATTTAGATGTTATCTATGAATGATCATCTTCAATCTATAGAGAAAATAGTTAGAGAATCCATATTTGTTTTATATAAAATAAAATATTGTCCTGAATTGGATTTTCAATACACTAAAAAAGAACATATAGGAGATATTACTTTAGTTTTATTTTCATTATCTAAAAAACTTCAAAAACCTATAGAAAAAATAGGAAACGATATAGGAAATTATGTGCAAAATCAATTAAAAGGATTAATTCAATTCTCTATTATTAGAGGTTTTTTAAACTTTATTTTCGAAGATGATTATTATATTTATCTTCTAAAAGAAATGTTAAATACAAATTTTTATGATTTGAAATATACTCCTAAAAAAATCATGGTAGAATATTCTTCTCCTAATACCAATAAACCCCTTCATTTAGGGCATATTAGAAATAGTCTTATTGGAGCATCTATAGCTAAAATATTAAAAATGGTTGGTCATGAAATAATAAGAACTCAAATTATTAATGATAGAGGAATACATATATGTAAATCTATGATAGCTTGGAAAAAATTTGGAAAAGGAAAAACTCCTGATAGTGCTAAAATGAAAGGCGATCATTTTGTGGGAAAATATTATAGTTTATTTGATAAAATTTATTGTCAAGAAATCCAAGAATTATCTAAAAAAAAACATTCTAAAGAGAATTATAATTCTATCTTAAATCAAGCTCGAGAATTATTGAAAAAATGGGAATCAGGAGATTCTGAAATTAGGAATACTTGGAGAATAATGAATCAATGGGTTTATAATGGGTTCAAAGATACTTATAAAAAGTTAGGAATTAATTTTGATAAAATAGAGTATGAAAGTGATATTTATAAAACTGGAAAAGAAATTGTAAAAAAAGGTCTTAAAAAAGGTATTTTTTTTCAGAAAAAAGATGGCTCTATTTGGATTGATTTAAGCAAAGAAGGTTTTGATCAAAAACTTTTATTACGATCGGATCAAACTTCTGTATATATTACTCAGGATATTGGAACAGCTGTAGAACGTTTTAAAAAATATAATATAGACCAAATCATATACATCGTAGGAAAAGAACAAGATTATCATTTCCAAGTTCTTTTTCACATATTAAAACGTTTAGGATATACATGGGTCAATAAATTATTTCATTTGTCTTATGAAATGGTATATTTGCCAAGTGGGATCATGAAATCTAGAGAAGGAAATGTTGTAGATGCTGATAGTATCATTCTAGAAATGTCTTCTATTGCAAAAAAGAATTTTTCAAAGAAATTTATAAAAAAAGAAGAAGATAAACAATCTTATGAAATTCTAGGATTAGGAGCTCTTAAGTATTTTTTTCTAAAAATAGATCCCAGAAAAAAAATAATTTTTAATCCTGAAAAATCGATAGATTTTAAAGGAAAAACTGGTACGTATATTCAATATACTTATTCCAGAATTCGTTCTTTGGAACTAAAATTTTTCAACTTGTGTTCCCTACTTAATTATCATTGGTCAAATATAAAATTTGATATACATGAAAAAAATATGATCAAAGTTCTTCAGAAATATCCATTAATATTAAAAAAATCAGCAATACAATTAAATCCTTCTTTAATAGCAAACTATATTTATGAAGTCTCTAAAACTTTTAATCATCTTTATCAGAATAAAAGGTTAATAGATCCTTTAAACGTAATTCATAGTAATATTTGTATGAATATTATTCATATAACAGGGAATGTTTTAAAATCTGGTATGAATTTATTGGGCATTAAAATGCTTGATCGTATATAAATAAATTAAATAAAAAAACTTGTATTTATGTTTGAACATTTACAAAATAAACTTTCTGAAGCTCTTCATGTTTTTAAGGGGCAGAATACAATTACAGAAATTAATATAGCATCTTCTTTGAAAAAGATTGGAAGAGCACTTATTGATGCAGATGTCAATCATAAAATAGTTAAAAGTTTTATTCAAAGAATTCAAGAAGAATCTATTGGGAAAAAAGTGCTAACTTCTTTAAATCCAAAACAATTAATTACAAAAATTGTATATGATGAACTCGTTTCTCTTATGGGAGAAAAGAATGTAGAAATAAATATTTCTAGAAATCCTACTATTATTTTAATTTGTGGATTACAGGGAAGTGGAAAAACTTCTTTTTCTTCTAAACTTGCTTTTTTTTTAAAAAAAAAGAATAAATATCCTTTATTAGTCGCTGCAGATACTCATCGTCCTGCAGCCATAGATCAATTGGAGTTAATTGCGAAAAAAGTAAATATTCCTGTTTTTTCTTTAAAAGAAAGCAAAAACGTTATAGAAATTGTGAAAAAATCTATTATTTATGCTTATAAACAAAATAAAAATGTAATTATCATTGATACAGCAGGTAGATTAGCAATAGATGAAATTATGATGGAAGAAATTGAAAAAATCAATCAATATTCTCAGCCAAATGAAGTTTTATTTGTTGTTGACGCCATGACAGGACAAGATGCTATAAATACGGCTCAATCTTTCTCAAATGTGTTGGATTTTGATGGCGTTGTAATAACAAAGTTAGATGGAGATAGTAGAGGTGGGGTTGCTATAACTATGTCTAGTGTAGTGAAAAAACCTATAAAATTTATTAGCAATGGAGAAAAAATAGAAGATTTGGAAGTTTTTCATCCAGATAGAATAGCTAATAGAATACTAGGTATGGGTGATATAGTTTCTTTAGTTGAAAAAGTACAAGAACAATTTGATGAAAAAAGAACTAAAAAAATTTATCATAAAATTTCAAAAAACCGTTTCGATTTTAACGATTTATTTGAGCAAATTCAAAAAATAAAAAAAATAGGAAATATAAAAAATATTATTTCTATGATTCCTGGAATTGATAAGTATTTTTCATTTGATGGAAATCAAAAAGATTCTATAGCAAGAATAGAAGCTATTATTCATTCTATGAGTCCTTATGAAAGGAGTCATCCTCAAGTTCTTACTGATGAAAAAAGAATAAATAGAATATCTAAAGGGTCTGGCGTAGCATTAAATCATATAGATCTTTTTTTAAAACAATTTCATGATATGAATAAAATCATGAAAAAAATTCATGCTCATTCAGGAAAAAAAATTGTAAAAGATTTTATATATCAAATAATGAACAAAGAAAATAATGTATAATTTTAATTAAAATTTTCTTTTATTGAAAATATTTTTAATTTTGTTCATTTAACATTTTAAAATCCCAATAGGATGTATGTTTCATTTGAAATTTGATATGAGAGAAAAATAATGAAAGGTTTTTTAAATAGAGATAGATTTTTAGACATTTTAGAAAATGTAAATATTTGGGATATTATCATTATTGGGGGAGGAGCCACGGGGTTAGGGATTGCTTTAGATTCTTCTTCAAGAGGATATAAAACTCTTCTATTAGAACAGTCTGATTTTTCTAAAGGGACTTCTAGTCGTAGTACAAAATTAATTCATGGAGGTATTCGGTATTTATCTCAAGGAAATATAAAATTAGTTTATGAAGCTTTGCAAGAAAGAGGTTTTTTATTAAAAAATGCACCTCATTTAGTAAAAAAACAAAAGTTTATTATTCCAGTCTTCAATTGGAAAATGGGAATCATGTACTGGGCTGGTTTAAAATTGTATGAGTGGCTATCAGGTTCTTTGAGTTTTGGAAAATCCCAATTTTTATCACAAAAGGAAATGATTAAATATTTTCCAGAAATTAAAAATAAAGAGTTAAAAGGTGGTGTTTTATATTATGACGGGCAATTTGACGATGCACGTTTAGCCATAAATTTAGCACAAACTTGTGTTCAAAAAGGTGGAATATTATTAAACTATTTTAAAGTTAAAAGTTTACTAAAAGAAGTTGGGAACAAAGTTTCTGGAGTAGTAGCTTGCGATCTTGAAACTAAAAAGAAATATTCTATTTATTCAAAAATAGTTATAAACGCCACTGGAGTTTTTTCTGATTCTATTTCAAAAATGGATGAATCTTCATGTCCTATTTTCATAAAACCGAGTCAAGGAACACATATTGTGTTAAATAAATCTTTTTTTAGGAGTTCAAATGCTATAGTTATTCCAAAAACAACAGATGGAAGAGTTTTATTTTGTGTTCCATGGAACAATCATGTCTTGGTGGGAACTACAGATACTTTTTTGGAAAAAAGTGTTCTAGAACCCAAACCTTTAGAGGAAGAGATAGATTTTATCTTACAAACTTTTAACAAATATTTTATACTTCACATAAAAAAAAGTGATATATTAAGTGCATTTTCTGGATTACGTCCTCTTTTTGTTTCTAGTAATAATTATTGTTCCGATACTATTAAAACGAAAGATATTTCTAGATATCATAAACTTATAATTAGTTCCTCTGGGCTTATTAGTATTATAGGAGGAAAATGGACAACATATAGAAAAATGGCGGAAGACACTGTCAATAAAGCTATTGAAATAGGAAACTTACAGAAGTCCCCTTCTGTAACAAAAAATCTAAAAATTTATGGATCCTATTCTTCATATGATCAAAAAAGTCAGAATCTTTATTGGAATAAATATGGAGAAGATGAATATCATATAAAAAAATTGATTGAAAAAAACCCACTTTTGGGGGTTTCCTTAATTTCAAAAGATTCCTCTTATTATACAGAAGCAGAAGTGATTTGGATGGTTCGTTATGAAATGGCAAGAACAATTGAAGATGTTTTAGCTAGAAGGTTCCGTTTATTATTTTTAAATGCTAAAAAAGCAATAGATATAGCACCTAGAGTAGCTGCACTAATGGCGAAAGAACTTTCTAGAGATGATAAATGGGAAAAATCACAAATAGATGCTTTCAAAAAGTTAGCTATGCAATACTATTATCCACCAGTTTGATAGTAAGTAGAAAAGTTATGATATATGATGAAAAAATATGTACTATCATTAGATCAGGGAACTACCAGTTCTAGAGCTATTATTTTTGATAAAATTGGAAATATTATTTCTGTAGCCCAAAGAGAATTTACACAAATTTATCCTCATCCTGGATGGGTAGAACATAATGCAGAAGAAATATGGTCTACACAAGCTTCAGTAGCTTTAGAAGCTATTTTAAAGGCAAATTTAGAAGGAGAAAATATTGTTTCTATAGGAATTACCAATCAAAGAGAGACTACTGTTGTATGGGATAAAAGAACTGGAGAACCTATTTTTAATGCTATAGTATGGCAAGATAGACGTACATTTAAATATTGTGATCAAATTAAAAAAGAAGGATTAACCGAAATGATTCGAAAAAAAACAGGTTTAATTATAGACCCTTATTTTTCCGCTACGAAAATTAGATGGATATTAGAAAATGTACCCGGAGCTAGGGAAAAAGCTCGTTCTGGATTCTTGGCATTTGGAACTATAGATTCATGGTTAATATGGAATTTAACTGGTAAAGAAACCCATGTCACAGATGTGACTAATGCTTCTCGTACTATGTTATTTAATATTCACACACTTAATTGGGATCAAGAGTTGATAGATTTATTTAATATTCCAATAACGATGCTTCCAGAAGTAAAATCGTCTAGTGAAATTTTCGGTTATACAACAGGACATATTTTATCACACAAAATTCCGATATCTGGAATTGCTGGAGATCAGCAAGCGGCTCTTTTCGGACAAATGTGTACTAAAATTGGAATGGTTAAAAATACTTATGGAACAGGATGTTTTATGTTAATGAATGTAGGGGATCATCCTGTTTTTTCTAAAAATAATTTAATCACTACTGTAGCTTGGAAAATACAAAATCAAGTTCAATATGCATTAGAAGGAAGTGTTTTTATTGCAGGGGCTGTCGTTCAATGGCTTAGAGATGGATTAGGATTACTTTTGTCTTCCAATGAAGCGGAAACATTAGCTTCTTCTGTGGAAAATACGGAGGGTTTATATATGGTTCCAGCTTTTTCAGGTTTAGGCGCTCCTTATTGGGATCAAAAAGCGAGAGGAACCATTGTAGGGATAACGAGGGGGACTTCTTCTGCTCATATTGTTAGAGCAGCATTAGAAAGTATAGCTTTTCAAAATATGGACGTATTAAAAGCTATGGAAGCAGATTCTGGTATTTCTATAAAAGAACTTCGTGTAGATGGAGGGGCTACAGTAAATAAACTGTTAATGCAATTTCAATCTGATATTTTAAATGTGAAAGTTGTAAAATCTAGAATTTCTGAATTAACAGCAGCTGGAGCTGCTTATTTAGCGGGATTAGCTGTAAATTATTGGAGTAGTCTTGAAGAGATTCAAGATAAATGGCAATTAGAACAGGTTTTTGAACCAAAAGAAATGTCTAGTAGATTGGAAAGAATCCAAGGTTGGAAAAAAGCGGTTAAAACAACACGTTCTTGGTCAAATCAAATCAAATAAATACAATGACAAAAATATATGCAGAAATCATAGGAACAATGATTTTGGTTTTTTTAGGAAATGGGGTGGTAGCAAATGTTATTTTATCGAAAACCAAAGGTCATAGCAAAAGTGGAGAATGGTTAATTATTACTATAGGATGGGCGTTAGCTGTTTTTATGGGAATAATAGTATCTGCTCCTTATAGTGGAGGTCATTTAAATCCATGTGTTACAATAAGTTTTGCCATAATTGGAAAATTTAGTTGGAAAATGGTCCCTTTTTATATTTTATCTCAATTTATTGGAGCTATGCTAGGGTCTTTCTTTGTCTGGCTTTTATACAAAGATCATTTTTTTGAAACTCAAGGAAAAGAAGAAAAATTATCTGTTTTTGTGACTGTTCCTTCTATAAAAAATTTATTTTCCAATTTTATAAGTGAAGTATTCACTACTTTTATTTTTATATTTATTTCTTTATATCTTTCTATAGAAGGAACTCTTTTTATTAAAGAAGAAAAATATCCTATAGGTTTAGGGGCATTAGGAGCCCTTCCTTCCGCTCTTGTCGTATTTGGTATTGTTTTATCGTTAGGAGGGGTTACAGGTGCTGCATTAAATCCTGCTCGTGATCTAGGTCCAAGAATTATATATTCTATTCTCCCCATTCCAGAAAAAGGAAAAAGTAATTGGGATTATGCTTTGATTCCAGTATTTGGCCCAATAGTAGGATGTGTTCTGGCTGCAACATTATATCTATTTTTATCATCATAAAAATAAAAAAACTTGTAACTTATTTTTATTTATTTATGAATAAAAATAAGTTGCTTCCTCTTTTAAAAGAAAATTCTAATAGGGATCATAGAAAAATAGGAAAAAAACTGAAATTTTTTATTTTCTCTGATCGAGTAGGAACTGGATTGCCTTTATGGTTACCTAGAGGAACAGTTTTTAGAAAAAAGTTAGAGGAATTTTTAATTGATGTTCAAGAAAAATCAGGATACGAAATGGTTGTAACTCCACATATTGGTCACAAGAAATTATATGTAAGAAGCGGTCATTGGAGTAAATATGGAAAAGATCATTTTAAACCCATTCATACTCCTCGTAAAGAAGAAGAGTATCTTTTAAAACCTATGAATTGTCCTCATCATTGTGAAATATATCGTTCTCAAGAATGGTCTTACCGTGATCTTCCTAAGCGTTTTGCCGAATTTGGAACAGTATATCGTTATGAACAAAGTGGAGAACTTCATGGTTTAACTAGAGTCAGATGTTTTACTCAAGATGATGCACATATTTTTTGTACTTATGATCAATTGTTAGAAGAATTTAAGAAAGTAATTAATTTAGTATTTTATGTTTTTCGTTCTTTAGGTTTTTTAACATATACAGTTAGAATCTCTCTTAGAGATCCTAAAAGAATAGACGGTTATATAGGATCAGAAAAAAATTGGAAAAAGGCTGAAAATACTATCCTACAAGTAGTAAAAGAAGAAAATATAAAAGCGTCTGTTAATTATGGAGATGCAGCTTTTTATGGCCCAAAATTAGATTTTCTCATTCAAGATTCTTTAGGAAGAAGCTGGCAACTTGGAACAATTCAAGTAGATTATAATTTGCCTGAAAGATTTGATTTATATTATAAAGGAAAAAATAATGAAAAATGTCGTCCAGTAATGATACATAGAGCCCCTTTTGGTTCATTAGAACGTATTATTGCTATTATGATAGAACATACAGAAGGAAATCTTCCATTATGGTTAGTCCCTAATCAAGCAGTTATACTTCCTATAAGTGATAAATATGTAGTTTATGCAAAAAAAATTTTAAATTTAATGTTGAATTATAATATTCGTGTATTTATTGATAATAGAAACGAAAAGATTAACAAAAAAATTAGAGATTCTGAAGAAAATAAGATCCCTTATATGATTATTTTGGGAAACAAAGAAGAAAAAAATGAAACGATGTCATTACGACGTCATGGATTAGGACATATAGGAGTATTTTCTATTTCCAATGGAATAGAATCTATTTTGAATGAAACAAATTTAAAAACTCAAACTATAAAATTATTATAAAAAAGAAATTTACAAAAGGAAATAGAAAAAAACACCGACCATTACCGCAAAAAAAAGAAAAACATCGTATTAATGAAGGGATTATTAATACCCCAAAAGTTCGTTTAGTCGGTGATTCTTCCATAGAAAATGGAATTTATTCCATACAAGATGCACTTAAATTTTCTAAGGAAAGAGAGCTAGATTTGGTTGAAATTAATCCTAAATTAATCCCTCCAGTCTGTAAAATACTGGATTACAAGAAATTTTTATATGAACAAAAGAAAAGAAAAAAACAATTTAAAGCGAAACAAATTAAAGTAAATACTAAAGAAATCAGATTCGGGCCACAAATTGGAGATCATGATGGGAAAGTTAAAATTAAAAGTGCAGAGAAATTTTTAATGCGTGGAGATAAAGTAAAAGTATTTGTTTTTTTTAAAGGGCGTTCTATAGTATATAAAGATCAAGGGAAAATAAAATTATTAAAATTTGCAGAAGAAATTGAGGAATATGGAAAAGTAGAGCAAATGCCGGTAATGGAAGGAAAGAGAATGTATATGATATTAGCTCCAAAAAAATTTTAAAAATCATATTTATGCCTAAGTTAAAAACAAAATCAGGATCGAAAAAAAGATTTAAAAAAACGGCTCATGGATATATCAAAAGAAAACATGCATTTAAGAATCATTTATTAACAAAAAAGTCTAAAAAAAGAAAACGGAATCTTTCCGTATTCACTTTATTAAAAAAATCAAGTCAAAAAAATATAGAAATGCAAATTTAGAAATTTATGCCTAGATCTACAAATGCGGTTTCCTCTAGACGAAAACGTAAAAAAATACTGAAATTAGCTAAGGGTTTTTATGGTTCTAGAAGTAAAGTTTATACAGTAGCTAAAAATGCTGTAGAAAAATCTTTTCTTTATTCTTTTTCAGGAAGAAAAAGAAAAAAAAGAAATTTTAAATCTCTTTGGATTCAACGTATTAATGCAGGAGCACGTCAGTATGGAAAATCCTATTCCGAGTTTATGAATAAACTATCTGAAAAAAAAATCAAAATCAATAGGAAAATTCTTTCATATATGTCTATGAATGATCCTAATGTTTTTAAAAAAATGATAGATGAGATTTATTCAAAATGAATTTTTTTTTAAATCCATTAATTTTTTCTCTATCATTTTTTTTTTATGTGTAGAAAAATAATCTATAAAAAGTTTTCCTTCAATATGATCATATTCATGTAGAATTACTCTTGCACATATACCTGTTAAGGTTCTTTTTTGTTTTTTCCAATTTTGATCATAATATTCAATTCTAACATTAGATTTTCTTGTAACATCCCCCATGATTCCGGGAATACTAAGACATCCTTCATTGAATTTACATTCTTTTCCGTGAATGTTTAATATCTTAGCATTAATAAAAACCTCCTTTAAATAAGGAGTTTCTACTATAAAAAGTCTAATATTTTTACCAATTTGGGGAGCAGCTAATCCTAATCCTTTTGCTTTTTGTATAGTTTCAAACATATCTTGAATCAATTGATTGATTTTATTTTTTTTTTCATGAGAATCAAAATCTACATTCAAACTTTTTTTTCTCAAAATAGGATTTCCATAAAGAACTATAGGTAATACCATGAATTAATTTTTTTCTTCTTTTTTTCTAAGATAAGATTGTAAAATTATAGTAGCACTAATTTGATTTAAAATTAATTTTTTTCTTCTTTTTTTTTTCCTAAACCCAATTGTATCATAGTATAAAAAGCGATTTTTGATGTAAAACGTTCATCTAATCTTTCTATAAGAATTTTAGGATATTTTATATGAAATTTATAAATGAATCTTTGAATTTCTGTTTCTATTGAAATTTCTTTTTGATTATTCAATTTTTTGGGTAATCCTATAACGATTTTTTCTATTTTCTCATAAACTAAAAAATATTCTAAAAAATTCATTAATTTTTTAGTTTTAACAGCGTTTAATCCAAACGCAAATATTTTTTTATCATCTGTTATAGATAAACCAGTAATAATTTTTCCATAATCCATTCCTAATATTTTTGCCATTATATATTATATATACTTGTTATCTTATTTTATTTTTACTACTTTTGTTTTGTTTTTTTATTTTTAAATATATGAAATGAATAGATTAAAACTAGAAATAGAGAAATTTTGGAATCATAAAAATATATGGACGACTGATGCAAATATAAAAAATATAGTTCTCAAAACTATTGAAAATTTAGAAAATGGATCAATCAGAGTGGCTTATTTTTTGAATGAAAAATGGATAGTCAATGAATGGATTAAAAAAGCTATTATTATGTATTTTTCTATTCAAAATATGAATACAGTGGAGTTGGGGCCATTAGAATTTTATGATAAAATTCCTATAAAGAACAAATTTAAGGAAAAAGGAATTCGTGTCGTTCCTCATGCTATAGCACGTTACGGATCATATATATCGCCTGGAGTCATTCTTATGCCTTCTTATGTAAATATAGGCGCATACATAGGAAAAGATACAATGATAGATACATGGGCCACAGTAGGTAGTTGCGCTCAGGTTGGGAATCGGGTTCATGTAAGTGGAGGAGTAGGAATTGGAGGGGTTTTAGAACCATTACAAGCTCATCCAGTTATTGTAGAAGATGATGTTTTTATTGGATCTAGATGTATTTTAGTAGAAGGAGTTTTGATAAAAAAAGGAGCTGTTTTAGGAGCAAATGTAGTTCTCACAGCGTCTACTAAGATTTTTGATGTAACTAATGATAAACCTATTGAAATCAAGGGGATAATTCCAAAATATTCTGTGGTTATACCTGGATCTTATCCAAAAAAATTTCCTTCAGGTATATATCATGTTCCATGTTCTATAATTATAGGAAAAAGGAAAGAAAGTACAAATAAAAAAGTTTCTTTAAATGATGCATTGAGAACCCATAATTTAGAAATTTAAAAATGTCTTTTTACGGAGAAATAGAAAAAAGTGTAAAGATTTTAAAAAAAGGAAAAGTTCTGTTATATCCCACAGATACAGTGTGGGGATTGGGGTGTGATGCATTTAATATACAAGCTATAAAAAAAATATGTAAAATAAAGAATAGAAATATTTATAAGTCTATGATTCTTTTGGTAGAAAGTATAGATCGTTTACATCAATTAGTAGGAAAGATTTCTTTTTTTACTCAAAAAATAATTTTTGATAATCTTGTGAAAAAGGATAAACCTATTACTATAGTATATGAAAATGTAAAAAAAATGGAATCCAACTTTTTTAAACCATATAGTACTTTAGCCGTTCGTTTAACATATGATCCATTTTGCATTTGTTTGATACGAAATTTGGATAGGCCTATTGTTTCTACTTCTGCTAATCTGTCAGGATTTGTCTCTCCTAAATCGTTTTCCGAAATTAGCCCTTCTATTTTATACAAAACAGATTACGTTGTAAATTTTCGTAGAGAAGAAAAAGCTATTTATAGTGGGTCTTCTATTATAAAAATTGTTGACAATCAAGTTAAAATATTACGTATGTAATGTAGATTAACATGAATTTATCATCTGCTGTTCATAAAAAAATATTTCACATTGTAAGTATTTCTGCTCAAAGGATAAAACAAAATAGTTATGTAATAGGAGGTTATGTTAGAGATTTTTTGCTAGGAAAAATAGAATCGATAGATTTAGATATTTTAACTATAGGGGAAGGAATAAAATTAGCTAAAGAGGTTTCTAAATATATTAACCCTTCTCCTAAAATAAGAATATTTAAACGTTTTGGTACAGCTATGTTGGAATACGATAATCAAAGAATAGAATTTGTAGGGTCTAGAAAAGAATCTTATCATTTTTCCAGTAGAAAACCCGTTATAGAGTTAGGATCATTACAAGATGATCAAAACAGAAGAGATTTTACAATTAATACTTTAGCTATAAGTTTAAATCGTAATAATTATGGAGAGTTGATAGATCCATTTGGAGGATTATCTGATTTAAATAAAAAAATATTAAGAACTCCATCAGATGCAGATATTACTTATTCTGATGATCCATTACGAATGATGCGAGCTATACGATTTGCTACTCAATTACAATTTGAGATTGAGAAATATTCGTTTCAGTCAATTCAAAAGAATAAAAACAGGATAAATATCGTTTCTATAGAAAGAATTGTAGAAGAATTTAACAAAATTTTATTATCTAAAAAACCTTCTATAGGATTATTGTTATTATATAAATCTGGATTATTGTCAATTATATTGCCGGAATTAGTTTCTTTAAAAGGAATAGAAGAAAAAAATGGATATAAACACAAAGACAATTTTTACCATACTCTACAAGTTGTAGATAATATTAGTAAAGAAAAAAATAATTCTCTTTGGTTAAGATGGGTGGCTCTGCTTCATGATATAGGAAAGGCTAATACAAAAAAATTTTTTCCTAAAGCGGGATGGTCTTTCCATGCTCACGAATTGGTAGGATCTAAAATGGTTGCAAATATATTTCACCGTTTAAAGCTTCCAAAAAGTTCTTCTATGAAATATGTTAAAAAGATGATTCAACATAGTTATAGGCCTATTGCATTAATAGGAACTAAAACGAGTGATTCTGCTATACGTAGATTATTATTTGATATAGGAAACGATTTAGAAGATTTGATGAAATTATGTATTGCAGATATTACTACCAATAATATAGAGAAAAAAAATCAGTATAAAAAAAATATTTATCTTCTTATAGAAAGAATTAAAAAATTAGAAGAAAAAGATAAAATTAAAAATTGGAAATCACCTATATCAGGAAATGATATAATGAAAGCTTTTCATATTGATCCATGTAAGGAGATAGGAATTATAAAAAATTTTGTTAAAGATTCTATTTTAGAAGGGAAAATATCTAATAATTTTCATTCTGCTTATGCATTTATGTTAAAAAAAGGAGAAGAATTAGGTTTAAAAAAAAAATAATATATGTATGTTATTCTCTAATATAAATGGAATAAATAAAAAAAAAATTGTTCTATTACCTCATAATAAACCAGACGGAGACGCTTTAGGGTCTTCTTTAGCTCTTTTATTTTATTTCAGAAAGTTAAAACATGATGTAGATTTAATATCTCCAACAGAATATTCTGAATCTTTTCAATGGCTTCCTGGAAGCAAGGATATTCTTGTGTTTTCTAAACATACAGAATCTTTAGTAAAAAGAAAAATTGTAAACTCTGATTATGTCTTTTTTATAGATTTCAACAATTTATCAAGAATCAATAATATAAAAGATTTTTTTTCATATTCGAAGGCAAAAAAAGTACTAATTGATCACCATCCTTTTCCATTTTATTTCGATTTTATGTTTTCAGATCCTACAGTATCAGCTACCAGTATTTTAGTCTTTCGATTCATATCCAATATGAATAATTTAGATAAAATAGATCAAGAAATAGCTACATGTTTATACGTAGGATTAATGACTGATACAGGATTTTTTCGTTTTCCTTCTGTAACTTCAGAAACTCATTTTATTGCCGGAAAATTAATAGAGAAAGGAATTAACATAGATTATATTTATAATCATTTACAAGAAAAATACAATGAAAGTAGATTAAAATTGTTATCTAAAGCCTTAAAAAAATTAAAAGTCATACAAAAATATAGAACAGTTTACACAAGCATTCAAGCTTCTGATGTAAATCAAAATTTATATAGACAGGGAGATACAGAAGGGATTCCTACTTATGGATTAGGTATTAAAAATATTGTTTTTTCCGTTTTCTTTTTTGAAGAAAAAGAAAAACATCACATCAAAATTTCCTTTCGCTCTAAAGGAAATTTTGATGTGAATCTATTTGCTAGAAAACATTTTTGTGGAGGAGGCCACAAAAATGCAGCAGGAGGAATATCAGAAAAAAGTTTATCTGAAGCTATAGAATATTTTTTAAATATAATTCCAAATTATTATGAAAATCTTATGTTTTCCATTTAATGGAACACCCAGAACTTAATTTTCCTGTTGTATATATTTCTTTTCCATTCAAAATATTTTGTAATACATTTCTCACATCGAAACCTGTAACAGGAATATTGTTTCCAGGTCTAGAATCATCTAATTGACCATGATAACATAAATTCCCTTTTCCAGAAAAAATAAAAAATTCAGGAGTACATTTTACACAATAATATTTAGCGACTTTTTGTGTTTCATCAAAAAAATAAGGGAAAGGGTAACCTAATTTTTGATGTACTTTTTTCATATTTTCTGGAGAATCTTCCGGATATTTTTCGTCATCATTAGAATTTATTGCTATAAATGAAATCTTTTTCGGTAAAAAATCGTTAGACAAACGAATTAATTCTGTGTTAATATGTTTAACGTACGGACAATGATTACAAATAAACATTATTACAGTTGCTTTACTTGAAAAGTAATCTTTTAAAAATTTCTTCTTTCCTGAAGAAACTTCTAATAATTCAAAATCTTGAATTTGAATTTTAATTTTATTAGAAGAATAAGTTCGTACCATGATTTATAATTTTTTTTTAGAACAAAAAACAAAAGATTTTTTCTTTTCTTCCTCAGCCAATTCTGCATCTATTAATATCCTTCCACTATGTTCATCTATTAAAAGTTTATTCCGCTGTATTAATTCAGAATATTTTTGAGGAGTGATTGCTAAATAAGAACCCAACGGAGCCCCCCTTTGTACTGGAGCAACAGCTACTCCATTTTTAACTCCATTCCTGATTCTCTTATAAGTTTTTAATAAACTATTATCTATTTTTTTAGAAAAACATAAAAATTTTTCTAATAAAATTTTTTCTTCTTTTTCGTTTTCTAAAAGAATATTCTTTAATTCTTTTTTTTTGTGAAAAAGGTGCTCTTCTTTATTTTTTAATAAATATTCTTTTTTTTTTATGACCTCTTCCTCTTTATAAATTTGAACATTCAATTCTTGAATTCTTTTTTTAGACAATTGAATTTCTAATTTTTGATAATCAATCTCTTTATCTATAGAATATAATTCTTTATGATTTTTGATATCATCTTTTTGTTTTTCATATTTATTGATCAAAATTTCTGAAGACTTAATATTTTGATTTTGTTTGTTTATATTTTCTTTTATATAAAGAACATCATTATGATGATATTCTAACATTTTTTTTACTTGGTATAGTTCTTCTTCTAAATTTTTGATTTCTACAGGAATATTATTGCGAAATTTTCGTATTTCATCCATTCGAAAATCTATTAACTGAAGATTGTATAATACTCTCAATTTATCTACTACAGTGATTGCTTCTTGTATTATTTTATTATTATCTACCATAAATCAATAAAAATATTTAACTGGATTAGTATGAACTTCGGATTCATAAACATAAATTGATGTAAAATTTTTGTCTATAAAAGATTTCACTAAATTTTTAGTGAACTTTTCAGATTCATAATGTCCAATATCTACAATTAATATTTTTTTTTCACATTTAAAAAAATCATGATATTTCAAATCAGAAGATATAAAAACATCAGCTTCTTCTTTTACTGCAGTTTCTATACCAAAACGTCCTGAACCTGTGATCATAGCTATTTTTTTAATTTTCTTTCCTGTAAAATCAGAATGTCGTATGCAAGGAACATTCATTTTTTTTTTTATAAAAAGAAGAAAATCATACTCATTCATTTTTTTCAGAATATTTCCTATAAAACCTATTCCTATATAAGGATTTATATTTTCAATATTATAAATTTCATAAGCGACTTCTTCATAAGGATGATTTTTAAATAATGCATTTTTTATTCTATCTAATTTAGAATCAGGAAAAATAACATTAATACAAATTTCTTTTTCCATATGAAAAACTCCTTTTTTTCCAATAAAAGGTTTAGTTTTTTCGTTTCCCATGTAACTTCCAAATCCATCAAAGTTATAACTACAATGACTATAGTTAGAAATATTTCCAGCTCCTGCTTCAAATAAAGCATTTCTTACTTTTTTTTCATAATTAACTGGTACATATGTGGTTAATTTTTTAATGCTTCCTTTTTTTGGAAAAAGAACTTTTTCTCTGTTAATTTGTAGTAATTTAGATATATAAGAAGAAGTCCCTTCCCATACAACATCTAAATTTGTATGAATTACATAAATAGATATGTCATTTTTTAATGCATGAATTATGACTCTTTCTGAAAATGTTTTTCCAGTTATATTCTTAATGGGTTTAAAAATGACAGGATGAAAAGAAATTATTAAATCGCATTTCTTTTTTATAGATTCATATAAAACTTTTTCAGTGAGATCTAAAGTAATCAATACATTTTTTACTCTTTTATAAAATGATCCTACTATTAATCCAACGTTATCATAAGAATCTGCATATTCTAGAGGCGCTATATTTTCTAATACATTAGCTATATCTCTAACAAACACTTCCATATAAACAAAAAAATACCCATTTTTACAAATTTATCAAAAAAAGTATAATAACAAAAATTAAAAAAAACATGAATGTCGTTAAAAAAAAACCAAAATGGATAAAAGTAAAATTACCAATGAGTAAAAATTATCATGAATTACAAAAGTTAGTTTCTTTGCACAAATTGAATACAATTTGTCAGAGTGGAAGTTGCCCCAATATAGGAGAATGCTGGGATAAGGGGGTCGCTACTTTTATGATATTGGGAAATGTTTGTACTAGATCTTGTAGGTTTTGTGGTGTAAAAACAGGACGGCCTAATGAAATAGACTGGAAAGAACCAGAAAAGGTAGCAAAATCTATAAAAATATTAAAAATAAAACATGCTGTACTGACTTCTGTGAATAGAGATGATTTACAGGATATGGGGTCCGATATTTGGATTCTTACTATACAAAAAATACGGGATTTTAATCCAAATATTACAATAGAAGCTTTAATCCCCGATTTTAAAGGAGAAAAAAAAATAATAGATAAAATAATTGGGATTAAACCAGAAGTTATTTCTCATAATGTGGAAACGGTTTCTAGATTAACAAAAAAAATTCGTGTTCAAGCTAAATATGATCGTAGTCTTGAAGTTTTACGATATATAAAAGAAAAGGACAAAAATATACGGACAAAAACAGGAATTATGTTAGGATTAGGGGAAAGAAAAGAAGAAATCATAGAAACGATGAAAGATATCAGAAAATCTAAAGTAGATATTCTGACAATGGGGCAATATTTGCAACCTTCCTTGAAGCATTATCCCGTTCATTTTTTTGTTTTACCAGAACAATTCAAAGAATTGAAAAAAGTAGGATTAAAAATGGGATTTAAATATGTAGAAAGTGGGCCATTAGTTAGATCTTCTTATCATGCAGAAAAACATGTTAAATAAACTAAGAGTTTTTTTATTCTTTTCCGAAAATATATTTATGTTTTTTTTCATTCCACATTCTTTTTTTACATAAAAAATTTTTAATATAAAATGATATAGATTGATTATTTTTAAGTTTTGAAAATAAAATAAGTTGTTCAATAGGACGTGTGGTTGCTACATATAATAAATTGATATTATCAAACATTATATTTGATAGATAATTTTCATAAAAATTACGAATATTATTATCATGCTTAATATGTTTAAAATAAGTTTCTATTTCCAAATAAATAGTATTTAATCCATTATAGAAACGAGGATTTACATCTATCCAAACTTCCTCTTTATTTTTATAAGAATAAATACTCCAATCTGTGAAAGGAATAAGTACCACAGGAAATTGCAATCCTTTAGATTTATGAATAGTCATAATACGAACAGCATTAATGTGATCCGAAATCACAACACTTTCTTTTTCTTTTTTGAATTCCCAATAATCTAAGAACCCCGTAATAGAATTCCCCACCTTTTTCATAGATCTATAAACAAAATCCAAAAAAGAATAGATATATGTAGAATTTTGTTTATTTAATAGTCCAAAAGATTCAATGATTTCTTCTGAAATATTATATATAGATTTATTATATAATTTGTTTAATGTTAATGAATTTTTCAACATAATCTTTTTGATAAATGCATTTAAAGGTAAAAAAAGTATTTTCATAATGAAATCATGATCATTTTTATTAGTTTTATTAGTACGAATGAATTTTTTTAATAAAAGAATTAAAACAACTCTCTTTTGATAACAATGAGGATAAGCTACAATGTAAAAAAAATTTATGATAATTTGTATTTCCAAATGATTTTTAATTAATAAAGAAACAGAAGTATTCACAGGGAGACCGTCTCTTACTAATTGTTCAGACAAAAAATGACCTTCTTCATTAGTTCTAACTAAAATGGCAATATCTGATAATGTATATTTTTTTTTTAATAATTTTTCTATTTTATTTTTTACATTTGAATAAACATGTTCTTTGTAATTATTATTAGAATCATTCAGAAAATTTATTTCTACATATCCACCAGATTTTTTCTGTATTTTTTGTTGGTAATTTTTATATATATCTTGGTAAATAGTAGAATTGAATATTTTAGATATAGATTGATAAAATAAATTGTTAAATTTTACAATTTCTTTATAACTACGGAAATTATTTTCTATAGTTTCTATATTTTTTTTATAACAAATTGATTTAGATTGTATTAAATTTATAAACTGTTTAGCATCACCACCGCGCCATCTATATATTGATTGTTTCGGATCTCCTACTATCATAGCTGATCCATTTTCTGATAATGCGTTTTCAACTAATATTCTAATATTTTGCCATTGTAAAAATGAAATGTCTTGAAATTCATCTATAAAATAATATTTATATTGCATGCCTATTTTTTCATATATTTTTGGAAATGTTCCTTTAATAATTTTTTCATAAAGAATTTTATTTAATTCTGTATTTAGAATAATTTTTTTTTCATTTTTTACAGAATGTAATTCTTTTTCTATTTCATGTATTATTGATAATATGTTTATGTTTTTTAAAAAAAGTTTGTCCAAAAGATAGTCGCATATATTTTTTTCATATATGTATTTTGTTTTTTCGTATAAAAAAATTATTTTTTTTATATTTTTTTCGATTAGTGTTTTTTGATTTCCATCAGAAAAAAATTTAGAGTAAAAGACTCCCTTTTTAACGTATTTTTTAATACGTTTATTAAAAGGATTCAAAAATATATTCCCGTTTTTAAATTTTTCAAATAATCTTGGTAAATCTAAATGAATAAATGAATGTTTTTGAATTGAACTTTTTTTCAAAAGTTCAAAAAATTCTTCTCCTTTTTTTTTGCATATTTTTTCAAATATTTTAGTTCTTTTTATTAGTATATTTTTTAATTGCATGAAATCTTCCAAAGAAGAATTCATAATTTTTTTTACATAAAAAAAATTATTTTCTTCAACCATTATATGAGCTATTTTTAATAACTCTTTTCTTAAGTCCCAGTTTTTTCCTTTTTTTAGTTTTTCTAAAGAAGATTGAATTAAAATATTTGACCATTTTTCAGAATTATTTAATCTGTATAATATATTTTCTACAACTTTTGATAAAAATTGATCTATATCCATTTCCAAATTTACTTTTCTTTCTGAGGAAAAAGATTTTATAATATTATAAGTAAATTTATCTATTGTACTTATGTTTCTAGAAAAACAATAGAAATCATGTAATATGGAAAATAATATTTTTTCAGATCGCTGATACAATTGATGCTTTGTTAAGCTTAATTTTTTTTTTATATAATAGAACAAAAAATGGTATTCTTTTCTGATTTTTTTATTTGAAAATTCTTTAATGCACTGTAAAATGCGATTTTTCATTTCTTCAGAAGCCTTTTTGGTGAAAGTCAAAACTAAAACTTTTTTAAACTCATCAGGATAAGGGCTTTTTAATAAAACATAAAGATAATTAATTACCAAAAAAGTCGTTTTTCCTGAACCTGCTGAAGCGTTGTATATTTTTAGTGTAGATGGGATAATTAACATATTAAATTAATTATGAAAATTTTTTCATATATTTTAAAAAAGATAAAAAAAATACTTTTTTAATTAAAACAAATTTTAAACACATGTATAAAAAATTTCCTTTTGGAGTAGCTACTGGGAATCTTGTGAAAGAAATATTCGAATACGCTAAGGAAAACATGTTTTCCATACCTGCTGTGAACATTATTGGATCTAATACAATGAATTCTGTAATGGAAACCGCTGCAGAAGTAAATTCTCCTGTTATTATTCAATTATCTAATGGAGGAGCTGTTTTCAATGCCGGAAAAGGATTATGTAATGATAACCAAAAAGCAGCAATTCAAGGAGCAATAGCTTGTGCGATGCATGTTCATGAATTAGCCTCATATTATAAAACGACGGTTCTTCTGCATACAGATCATTGTTCTAAATCTCATCTTCCATGGATAGATGGATTAATAGAAGCTAATGAAAGATATTATAAACGTTTTGGAAAAACGTTATTTAGCTCACATATGTTAGATCTTTCTCAAGAATCTTTAAAAGATAATATTAATATTTGTGAGCAATATTTTGATAGAATGAATAAAAGTCAAATGACTATTGAAATAGAGCTGGGTGTAACTGGAGGAGAAGAAGACGGTATAGATAATTCAAATATAGAAAACAATAAACTTTATACTCAACCAGAAGAGGTTGCTTATGCCTATGAAAGATTGATAAAAATTAGTGATAATTTTATTATAGCAGCTTCTTTTGGAAATGTACATGGAGTTTATAGACCTGGAAATGTCATCCTTCGTACTGAAATTTTAAAAAACACACAAGAATACATACAAAAAAAATTTAATACTAATATAAAACCTGTTTCTTTAGTGTTTCATGGCGGATCAGGATCTTCAGTAAAAGAAATACAAAAAGCAATTAGCTATGGAGTTGTGAAAATGAATATAGACACAGACTTACAATATGCTTTTACTTGTGGCGTGCGAGATTATATGAATAAAAATAAGGAATATTTAAAAAAACAAATAGGGAACCCAAAAGGGGAACATATTCCTAATAAAAAATATTATGATCCTAGAGTATGGTTAAGAAAAGGAGAGGAATCTTTTAAAAGAACTTTAAAAAAATATTTCGAATTCATGAATAATATTAATACTTTATAAAAACGACCATGGCTTGGTTTTTAAGAAAAAAAAAAAATATTTTAACATCTATAGATGATAGAAAAGATTTTCCAAAAGGAATTTGGTATAGGACTCCTAGTGGAAAAATTATAGATACGGAAGAATTAAAAAAAAACGCTTATGTTAGTCCAGAAGATGGATATCATGTAAGGATTCATAGTAAAGAATATTTTGAAATTCTTTTTGATAACGGTGAATTTTTAGAAATGAATGTCAAAATAATGAGCAAAGATCCTATAAAATGGAAAGATTATAAAAAATATACAGACAGAATTCAAGAAGCAAGAAAAAAAACAGATTTATATGATGCTATTAGAACAGGAGTTGGAAAAATTAAAACTATAAATGTTGTGATATCTTGTATGGATTTTTCATTTATAGGGGGATCAATGGGATCCGTAGTAGGGGAAAAAATATCTAGAGCTATCAAATATTGTATAAATAAAAAATATCCATATATTTTAATTTCTAAATCCGGAGGAGCAAGAATAATGGAATCCTCTTTTTCATTAATGCAAATGGCTAAAACTATAGCTAGATTGACCCAATTACGTGATGCTAAAATTCCTTATATTTCTGTTTTAACTGATCCAACTACGGGAGGTGTTACAGCTTCTTACTCTTTACTGGGAGATATCAATATAGCTGAACCAGGTGCTCTGATTGGATTTGCTGGGCCTAGAGTTATTAAAGAAATAATAGGAAAAGATCTTCCAAAAGGATTTCAAACAGCAGAATTTTTGATGGATCATGGTTTTATAGATTTAATTTCTTCTAGGACAGAATTAAAAAAGAATATATATAATTTGATTTCTATGATGATATAAAATAAAATTATTCCCATTCAATAGTAGATGGGGGTTTTGATGTTATATCGTATGCGATTCGATTAATTCCATCGACTTCATTAGTAATTCTATTTGATACTTTTTCCAAGAAGTCGTAAGATAAATGCGAGAAAGTAGCAGTCATAAAATCTTCTGTGTTTACTACACGCAATATCGCCGCATATTCATAAGTTCGTTTATCCCCTTTTATTCCTACAGATCTTATGGGTAACAATACAATGAAAGCTTGACTAACAGAATCGTAAATATCATAATTTTTTAACTCTTGCAACAAAATATCCTCTGCTTCTTTTAAAATAAAAATTTTTTTTTCATTGATTTCTCCAATAATACGAATCCCTAAACCCGGTCCGGGAAATGGATGACGATATAAAATATCCTTTGTAAGTCCTAATTTTTTTCCTATTTTTCTAACTTCATCTTTAAATAATTCTTTTAATGGTTCAATGAGTTTCAATTTCATTAATGTTGTTGGAAGCCCTCCTACATTATGATGAGATTTTATAGAATGACTTATTGAATTTTTTGAAATCACAGAAGATTCAATAATATCTGAATAAATAGTCCCTTGTGCTAAAAATTCAACATTTTTAATTTTTTCTGATTCTTTTTGAAAAATATATAGAAATTCTTCTCCTATAACTTTTCTTTTTATCTCAGGGTCAAGGATCCCAGTTAGCTTAGATAAAAAACGATTTTTAGCGTCTATTATTTTTATAGAAAAATTCATTTTTTTACATAAAAAAGATATTTTTTCTTTTTCAGTTTTCAACAATAACCCTGTGTCTACAAAAATACAATTTAAAGAATTCCCAATAGCTTTATGAATGATATAAGCTGTGACAAAAGAATCTACTCCTCCAGAAAAACCTAGTATCACTTTTTTTTTATTTACACGTTTTTTAATATTATCTATCGTTTTTTGTACAAAATTGTTTAGTTTCCAATTAGAACTACATTTGCAAATGTGAAAAACAAAATTTTTTAACATAGATATTCCATATTCTGTATTGATCACTTCTGGATGAAATTGAGTTGCATAAATATCTTTATTGAGATGACTAAAAGCCGCAACATTACAATACGGGGTATGCCCTATGACTTTAAATTCTTTCGGAAGATTTTCTACTTCATCAAAATGACTCATCCAAACAATAGATTTATCGGGAATTCCATAAAATAGATTGTTATCAGGATCATTTATGATAAAGTATGATTTTCCATATTCTTTATATTTTGATTTTTTTATCTTTCCACCAAATAGAAAAGAAATCAGTTGCATTCCATAACAAATTCCGAATATAGGTATATTTAGTTGAAAAATATTTTTAGATATTAATGGAGAATTTTTTTCATAAACAGAAAAAGGCCCTCCTGATAAAATCAATCCTTTAGGTTTTTTTGATATTATATGAGGGATAGAAATATTATTATAATGATATAATAAAGTATATACTCCTATATCTCGAATTCTTCTAGCAATCATATGACTATATTGAGATCCAAAATCTAGTATGAGTATAAAATCTTTTTTCATTTTTGTGTCTTGTATAAAAATTACAAACCAATATCTTTCCTGAAATACAAATTTTCAAATTGAATTTTTTTAACCTTATCATAAGCCTTTTTTATGGATTCTTGAAGAGAATTTCCTATTCCTATTATATTAAGAACTCGTCCACCTGATGTCACCCACTTTTTTTGTTCTATTTTTGCTCCAGCAATATAAAAAGGTTCTTCTAAAGAATTTAAACCTGTTATAATTTTTCCTATTTCATATTTTTCAGGATACCCTATAGACGATAAAACCACACAGCAAGAATATAATTTTTTCCAATCAATATATGTTTCTTTTTGTTGATAAGAATATTGAATAATATTTAAAAAATTACTCTTCATCAATGGGAATAAGGCTTGAGCTTCAGGATCTCCGATGCGAGTGTTGTATTCTAATAAGTAAACTTTATTATTACTTATCATTAAACCAAAATATAAGAACCCAAAAAATGTCAATTTTTCTATCATTAATCCTTCTAAAGTAGGTTCTAAAACATTTTTTCTAAAATCTATCCAAATAGAATTTGTTATATATGGATTCGGAACAATAGACCCCATTCCTCCTGTATTCAATCCTTTTTCATTTTCTCCAATTTTTTTATAATCCTTAGCTGATAAAAAAGGTATAATATTTTTTCCATTGAAAAAAGATATAATAGAAGCTTCTTTTCCTTGTAAAAATTCCTCTATAATAATTTGATCTCCAGATTTTCCAAATTTTTTTTTTATCATAATATTTTTTAAAGCTTTTTCTGCTTCATTTTGATTATGAGCTATAATAACCCCTTTTCCTGCAGCTATTCCATTCGTTTTAATAGCTACAGAATTCGTTTTTTTTTTAAAGAAATTCATAGCCTCTTCATAAGAATAAAAAATATCATACTTAGGAGTGCGAACTCCATATTTTTTCATGAAAGATTTAGCAAAAATTCTATTTCCTTCAAGTCTAGCAGCTGAATAATGTGGCCCAATTATTTTTAATCCCATATTATTAAAAATATCAACAATTCCTTCTAATAAAAAAAATTCAGATCCTACAATAGTTATATCTATTTCATTTTTTTTAGCAAAAACACCCAAATCTAACGGAGAATGATGATTTTCAATATTTTTTCCTATTATGCTTGTTCCTCCATTTCCAGGATAAAAATAAAGTTGTATAAAACGATTGTCTTCCAATAATTTTTTTCCTATAGCATGTTCACGGCCTCCTCCTCCAATAATTAAAATTTTCATTATTTTAATGTTTAAAATGTCTCCTACCAGTAAAAGCCATTGCTATTCCATGATCATTACAAGCTTTCACAGATTCTTCATCACGTATAGATCCTCCTGGTTGAATAATAGCGCGGATCGCACCAGAACGAGCCGCTTCATCTACAACATCTCTAAAAGGAAAAAAAGCATCCGATACAAGTACTAATCCTTCTTTACTTTTTTCTATAGCCCTTTCTATAGCTTGACGAGCCGCCCAAATTCTATTAGTTTGACCTCCAGAAATACCTAAAGTTTGGGTGTTTTTAGCTACTACAATAGCATTAGATTTTACATATTTGACTACTTTTTGAGCAAAAAATAAAGATTTTAATTCTTGATCACTGAATTTTTTTTCAGTTACTATTTTGTAACTTTTATCATAAGGAAAAAAATAATCTGATTCTTGTACTAAAATCCCTCCGTCTATTTGAACAGATTCTAACTGATCTGAAATAGGTTCATTAATGCTAATAATTCTAAGATTTTTTTTAATTTTTAAAATATTCAAAACATCTGTTTCGTAATTTGGTGAAAGGAGTACTTCTAAAAAAATATGATTAATTTCTTTTGCTAATTCTTTTGTTATTGGGACATTAACAGCCATTATTCCTCCAAAAGATGAAATAGTATCTGCGTAATAAGTTTTTTGAAAAGCTTCAATAATATTTTTTCCCAACGCGACTCCACAAGGAGTGGAATGTTTCACTGTACAACAAGCAGGTTCTGAAAATTGAGAAACAACTTTCCACGCTATATCCATATCTCTTAAATTATTAAATGATAATTTTTTTCCATGTAACTGATTAAAATTTTGCATTGATCCTTTATGAATTGTATTGACATAATAAGCGGCTTTTTGATGAGGATTTTCTCCATAACGAAGATTCATTTTTTTTTCATAAGAAGAATGTAAATAAACAGGAAATTTATCATCTAATAAGTACTGAGAAATAGCAGAATCATAAGCAGAAGTGAAATTAAACGCTTTTCCTGCCAATTTTTTTCTCAATTTTAATGAAGGAAACCCATAATGTTCAATTTCATATTGAACTAATTCATAATCATTATTATCTATAATAGCAGTAACATGGAAAAAATTTTTTGCGGCTGCTCTAAGCATAGATGGGCCTCCAATATCAATAAATTCTACTAAGGAATTATCATTGATAGATTTTTTACGTATTTCTTCAAAAAATGGATAAAAATTAACCAATACAATATCAATGAGATGAATATTGCTAGAACGTACATATTTCATATGTTTTTCAATAGAACGATTGGCTAAAATTCCCCCATATATATTAGGATGAATCGTTTTCACTCTTCCATCTAATATATCAGGAAAAGAAGTAATATCAGAAACCTCCATAAGGTTTGATAATCCTTTTTTGATAAAATATTGATAGGTACCTCCGGTAGAAACAATTTGATATCCTTTTTTATCTAAAAAACTGACGAAATCAAACAATTTTTCGTTTTTCTCATAAACACTAATCAAAGCTCTTTTCATACTACTAATTAATTGTTACTTTTGATGTTTATATTATTAATTCATTCATTATTAATTATATAAAACTTAAAAAAGTTGATTAATAGATTGAATTAATATTTGTTTTTCTATCATAGAAATCTTTTTTGATAAAGATATTGGAGTCTCCTCTGAATCAATTTTACATGTTTGTTTCAAAATTATATCCCCTAAATCTACATCTTTTGTGACATAGTGAACTGTCGCTCCTGATATTTTATCCCTATTTTTTATAACTTCTTGATGTATTTTTATTCCATACATTCCTTTTCCTCCGTATTTAGGTAATAGAGAAGGATGAATATTTATAACCTTTCTCGTCCATTTTTTACAAAATTCTGCATCAAGTATAGAAAGGAATCCTGAAAGAATTATAATATCTGGAATATATATCCCAAGTATATTGTCTATTTCTTTAGAAATAGATTTTTTATTAGTTCTTATTAAAGAAAATACTATGATATTTTTTTTTAATGCGTATTGTATTGCTATACACCATCTATCAGAAATTACTAAATTAACCACAAAATTATGAAGTATTCCGCTTTCTATTGCTTCTAAAATATGCTTCATATTGGTCCCCTTTCCAGAAACTAAAATCGCTATTTTTTTCATGGAGGTATTTTTATTTCAAAAATACTTTTTTATTTCCTTTTATAATTTTTCCCAAAACAAAGGGTTTCTCTCCTAGAGTGTTTAGTTTTTCTAAAACGGAATCTTTTTCTTCAAAAGATACAGCTACAATCATTCCTACCCCCATATTAAAAGTATTCCACATTTTATTTTCTGATAAATTTGCTTTTTTTTGAATATAATTGAAAACAGGTTGAATAGGTATTTTTTCTTTTTCTACTACAGCTGATAAATTTTTTGGTAAAATTCGATATAGATTATCTGATATACCTCCTCCAGTAATATGAGATAATCCATGAATCATAAACTTTTTTAATAAAACGTGAATAGGAAAATGATAAATTCTAGTTGGAATCAAAAGTGTTTCATAAAAGGGTTTTTCTTGAAAAGATTTCATGAAATCTTCTTCAGAAAAGATATTTCGAATTACAGAAAAACCATTACTATGTACTCCAGAAGAAGGAAGACCTATTAAAATATCTCCTTCTTGAATTAATTTTTTTCCATCTACAAGATGATCTTTTTCTACAATTCCTACACAAAATCCAGCAATATCATAATCATTTTTTTGATAAATTCCAGGCATTTCAGCGGTTTCACCCCCAATCAGACAGGTATTAGTTTTTTTACAAGAATTAGCTATTCCTTGCACAATTTTTTCTACAATAATAGAATCTAGTTTTCCACAAGCTAAATAATCTAAAAAAAATAAAGGAATAGCTCCATGACATAAAACATCATTTGCACACATTGCAAAACAATCTTCTCCAATCACATCATATTTTTTGTAATCTATAGCTAAACGTAATTTAGTTCCTACTCCATCAACACCAGATACTAAAATAGGTTCCTTATATCCACATTCGTATATTTTATAAAAACCTGCAAAATGATCTAACATACTTATAACTCTATTATTATATGTATTTTTTAAAATATTATTCATTTTGCATATAGTCATGTTTATTTTTTTCATATTAATTAATGAGTTTTTTGAATTGGATAATTACCAGTAAAACAACCGAAACAATAGTGAATACTTCCTAAAATATCTATAAAATTGTCCATGCTTAAAAATTCTAAACTATCTACATTTAGAATTTTTGCTATATTTTTTTTATCAATATAATTATATGATATAAGATCTTTTTTACTTGGAGTGTCTACGCCTAAATAACATGGTCCTATAATAGGAGGAGAAGCACTTCTAAAATGAATTTCTTTAGCTCCAGCTTTTCTTAATATGTAAACTAATCTACGACTGGTCGTTCCACGAACTATAGAATCATCAATAATAACAATCCGTTTTCCTTTTATTTCATATAATATAGGATTCAATTTCAAGTTGACCATTTTCTCTCGCATTTCTTGTTTAGGTAAAATAAATGATCTTCCAATATATTTGTTTTTGACTAAAATTGGTTTAAAAGGAATTCCAGAAGCTTTAGAATATCCAATAGAAGCTGGAACTCCAGAATCCGGAACTCCAATTACTACATCTGCTTCTACTGGATGTTGCTCATAAAGTTTTTCTCCACTTTTTTCGCGAATTTTATAAACATTTATATTTTCAATTAATGAATCAGGACGAGAAAAATAAATATATTCAAAAGAACATATTCTCCTTTTTGTGTTTTTTCTTTCTGTAAGTATAGAGAATTGAACCGACTTTTTATCCACAATTATAATTTCTCCTGGAAATAAATCTCTTACGTAAAATCCTCCAACAGAATCTATTCCACAAGTTTCAGAACTAAATATATAAGTTTCTTCGTTCAACATTCCATAACATAAAGGACGTATTCCGTTTGGATCTCTAAACGCTGCCATTTTATTATCCATAAGCACAATTACAGAATAAGCTCCTTTTATATCAGTAGTTGTTTTTTGAATAGCTTTTTCTAAGCTATTATTAGATTCTGGTAAATATTTTTGTATTAAACGTAAAATAACTTCAGAATCTGAATATTCGGATATAAAATTTATTCCTTGATATTCTAGTTTTTTACGAATATATTGGGCATTAACCAAATTTCCATTATGGACTATAGATATGGTGCTTCTTCCATAGGAATCTTCGCCAAAAAAAGGTTGAATATTTTTTTTACTTTGTCCTCCTTCTGTAGAATAACGAGTATGTCCAATTACGGCATTTCCATGATAACATTCAGAATTGGAAATTTTTCTAAAAAAATCTAAAACTAGGCCTTCGCTTTTATGTGATATAATAAATCCATCTCGTAAAACAGAAAAACCACAAGCTTCTTGTCCTCTATGTTGCAGTGCAAATAAACCAAACTGAATCAAAGAAAAGGTATCTATTTTATAAGGAGAATAAATTCCAAAAACCCCACATTCATCATGAAACTTATCCAAACAACTATTTTTCAAAATAGAAGGGGATAATTGAGATATCATTTTTTTGAAAAACTTTGTCCCATTATTTTAATGGATTAACTTACATTTAACCTTTTTAATACCTCCATATAAATATCAAATATTTTTTCTTGTAATCCGATTCTAAATGAATCTTTATCCATCTTTTTCATTGTTTCTTTATCCCATAAACGACAAGTATCTGGACTGATTTCATCTGAAAGGAGAATTTCTTTTTTATGATTTTTACCAAATTCTATTTTAAAATCTACCAATATAATATTTTTATCAGAAAAATATTTTTTTATAAAACAATTAATTTTCGATGTCATATCATAAATGGTATTTAATTCTTCATAAGAAATAATTTTTAAAAATACTGCATGATGATCATTAATTAAGGGATCTTTTAACTTATCATTTTTATAAAATATCTCAAAAATAGGATTATATAAGTAAGTTCCTTCTTTAACCCCCAAACGTTTAGACATACTTCCTGCAACGATATTCCGAACCACAAATTCCAAAGGAATCATATCTACTTTATAACATAATTGTTCTCTATTATTGATTTTTCGTATAAAATGAGTTTTAACTCCACAAGAATTTAAAAATTGAAAAATCAATGTAGTAATTTCATTATTTAAAACACCTTTATCCTGCAAGACATTTTTTTTTAGCCCATTCAAAGCAGTTATATTATCTTTATGATGAATTAATATTTCAAGTGGATTATTAGTTGCATATATTTTTTTTGTTTTTCCTTCTGATAAAAGATTTTTTTTAATTATCATGATAATAGATGTTGCTTGATTTCACTTGTTAATTTATCCTTTTTATCTATTCTGAATTTTATCAATAATTCTCTTATATTTTTATATTTTATAGCTAAAATGTGAATAGCTAATAAAGCAGCATTATAGGAATTATTTATTCCAACTGTAGCAACTGGAACATCTTTTGGCATTTGCACTATAGAGAAAAGCGCATCTATTCCGCCTAAAGATCCATAATTGTTATTATTGCAATGAATTGGAACCCCAATAACAGGTAAAATCGTTTTAGAAGAAATAAATCCAGGTAAATGAGCTGACAATCCAGCTCCTGCAATAATTACATCTGTCCCTTCAGATTCTATTTCTTTTATAGCATTTGATAAAATATCCGGCAATCTGTGTGCAGAAATCAAATAAGATTTATAACTTACGTTAAATTTTTTAAGAACTTCCGCAATTATTTTCATAATTGATTTATCAGAAATACTTCCAAAGAATATAGCAACTTTCATAATTATAACTTTTATAAAAAATATTGTACTGCATTTTTAAAAATAGAATGCTCACGAATATTAGGTATATTTTTTAATAAACCATGATCATAACGTTCTGGATGAGTCATTCTTCCATAAATTTTTCCATCTTTACTTAATAATCCTTCAACAGCTTCAACAGACCCATTCGGATTATAGGATCTTTCTAAACTAGGTTTTCCTTTTAGATCTACATATTGTGTAGCAATTTGACCTCTCTCAAATAAAATATTTATTGTCTCTTGATTCGCATAAAATCTTCCTTCACTATGAGATATGGGAAGAGTGTATATCTTATTTTTCATTCCATTTAACCATGGAGAGCGATCAGAAGTCACTTTAATATGAACACATTGAGATATATGTTTTTCAATTTTATTGTAGGTTAGTGTAGGAGAGTTATGATTCCTAAAACAAATTTTACCATAAGGTAATAATCCTGATTTGATCAAACCTTGAAATCCATTGCAAATTCCTAAAATTAATCCATCTTGATCTAAAAAATGTTTAATAGCGTCTTGTATATATGGGTTGTGTAATATAGATACAATAAATTTGGCTGAACCATCTGGTTCATCTCCAGCACTAAAACCTCCACAAAGCATAAATATCTGTACAGTTTCTATATATTTTTTGAAATGATATATAGACTCCGTAATGTCTTTATCATATAGATCTTTAAATACTAAAGTACTTACTGTCGCCCCTTCTTTTTCAAATGCACGAATCGATTCTAATTCACTGTTTGTTCCAGGAAATATAGGAATAAACACATGAGGTTTTCCTTTTTTTTTAAATTTGCATTTCCATATCATGGGGTTATGTTTTCCTTCTTGTTTAATGTTTTCTACTTTTTGTTTTTGAATCCTGTTTTCTTTTTCTCCTTCATTTTCATTTTTATAGGATGTATAGGAAAAAATAGGATAAAAAGTTTTTAACCAACTTTTTATAGATTCCTCTATATCAATATAAATTCCATTAAAGTTCAAATGCTTACAAGAAATGACTTCTCCTATCGGAATAAAATTATTCCATGAAATGGAAGATGAAGATTCTATAATTAAGGACCCTATATTTGTTTCCAGTAAATGATCATTATAATCAATAACTGCTCCTAAACGATTTCCAAAAGACATGTTAGCAATAGCAACAGAAATTCCTCCATCTTTTATTGTTTTTACCGAAACAATTTTTCCTGAACAAATTCCCTCATAAACTTGATCATAGGCTTTTTTGATAGAATTAAAATCAGGCATTTCGTTATCCAATGGATTATGATAGTACAAATAAATTTTATTTCCTTCTTTTTTAAATTCAGGAGATATAATATTGGAACATAAACCTGTAGATACGCCAAAAGCGATAAATGTTGGTGGAACATGCAAATTTTTATATGTTCCAGACATAGAGTCTTTCCCGCCTATAGAAGCTAATTCTAATGACATTTGAGCGTGATAAGCGCCTAACAAAGCGGAAAAAGGTTTCCCCCAGTTTTCTGGATCATCATCCAATTTTCGATAATATTCTTGAAAACTAAAATAAGTATTTCTATAATTTCCTCCCATAGAAACAATTTTAGAAATACACTCTACAATAGCATAAGCTCCTCCATGAAATGGACTCCAAACAGAAACTTCAGGATGAAATCCCCAAGATACCAAACTGACTGTATTTGTGTTTCCTCTTAAAACAGGTATTTTTTGTACACTCCCTTCAGATGGAGTCATTTGATATCTTCCTCCAAAAGGCATTAAAACTGTAGTACCGCCTACAGTACTATCAAACATTTCTACTAAACTTTTTTGAGAAGCTATATTCAATTCAGAAAGTGTATTTAAAAATGTTTTTTTACTGAAAATAATTTTTTTTGATTTATTAAAAGGAGAAACTGAAATGGGAGAATTCACACGAACAACTTTTTCTTTATGACATCCTTTTGTATTCAAAAAAGAACTTTTTACATTAAAAATTTCTTTTTTTCTATAATAAAAAATAATGCGTTTATTATCAGTGATTTCCCCAATAGGTACAGACATTATATTTTCTTCACGAGAAAAAAAAATAAATTTTTTTACGTCTTTGGGGTCTAATATTACAGCCATCCTTTCTTGGGACTCAGAAAGTGCAATTTCTATGTCTTTTATATTTTTTGTATCTTTGTCTCTTATTGGAATTTTATCTAAATAAAGAACTAAACTATCGCTTAACTCGCTTATAGCTACAGCAGCTCCTCCTGCCCCTAAATCATTGCATTTTTTTATTAAAGAAACAGCTTCTTTTTTTCTAAAAAGTCTTTGAATTTTTCTTTCCGTTATTGGATTTCCTTTTATATGATTATGATTTTGTAAATTATAATCCTGTTCTTGAGATTCCTTAGAAGAATCAGTCGCTCCTCCAATTCCTTCTTTTCCTGTACCCCCCCCAATTAACAAAATAACATCTCCTTTTTTAGGTTTATCCTGTTTTACAAAATCAACAGGGACGGCCCCAACAACCATACCAATTTCCATTCTTTTAGCTCTATATCCTTCATGATAAATTTCATGAACATGAGTTGTTGGTAATCCTACTTGATTTCCATAAGAACTATAGCCACATGCGGATTCAAAACAAATTTTTTTTTGTGGTAATTTTCCATAAATAGTTTTTGAATTCATAGGATTAGCCGCTCCACTTAATCTAAGTCCTTGATAAACAAAAGCTCTCCCAGATAAAGGATCACGAATAGCCCCTCCTATACAAGTAGAAGCTCCTCCAAAAGGATCAATTTCAGTAGGATGATTATGAGTTTCATTTTTAAACAATAAATACCATTTTTCTTTTTCATTTTTATCTGTAAAATCTACATTTATCATTATAATACACGCATTGTGTTCATCTGACGAAACATAATTCGTTAATTTACCCTTTTCATAAAGAATTTTAGCAGGAAGACTAGATAAATCCATAAAATTTATAGGATATTTTGATCTTCCTATTAAATATCTATCCTTTAAATATTTTCTAAATATATTTTGATATGTTTTTTTTAATGAACCATAAAAAGATATATTTTTCAATGTAGTAAAAAATGTTGTATGACGACAATGATCAGACCAATAAACGTCAAATATACGTAATTCTGATGGGGTTGGATTTCGTTTTTCTTCAGAAAAATATTTTTGTATGAATAATAAATCATTTATATTCATAGAAAGATTCCACTTATCATGGATTTTTTTTATTTTTTCAACAGAAAAATTAATAAAATTATTTATAATCTTCTCCTCATTTTTATTGTTTTGTGTATTTTTTGCACTGGAGCAGGAATAAAATTTTTTAATTTTGTAAAAATCTTGTTTTTTTTTCATACCAATCAATTTAATTAACTGGCCTGTTTTTACAGAAACCATCGTAGATTTACGATCTATAACTTTGATACATTGTATAGCTGCATGAGCTCTATCATCATACTTTTCTGTAAAATATTCTATATATGAAGTATTTAAATGGATATTTCTATGCAAAATATCTGTAACAGGATCGACAAAAACCTTTGATAAACTTTCTAAAAATAGTTTTTCATTTATATTAAATATATCATATATATGATATATTACTACATTATACAATGAAATATTCATATGTTTTAATTCATTGTATAATTTTCTAGAATCAATATCAAAAGGACTTCTTTTTTGTATATAAATTCTAAAATTCATATCTATATGTTAAATTCGTTTATCCATATTAGATATATCATAATCAATTAGATGATGAAAACGATTTAATATAGGGTTAACTTTTGTCTCAATGAATTCTAAAGTTTGATCTGAAGAAAATCCTGTAAAATTCTTAGGATTCATAATTTTTTTTATTTTTTCTTCATCATGAATCGGAATTTTTTGATCATCTAAGATACGTTTTATAAAATCATTTTCCATTCCTTTCAATTTAATTTGATCATTTGTAGCCATAGAATGAATTCTTATCCTTTCATGAATATCTTGTCTGTCTGCTCCCTTTTTAACACATTCCACAATAAGATATTCAGTAATTAAAAAAGGAAGTTCTTCTCTTATATGTTTATCAATAATATTGGGATATACGACAATATTTTCTAATATATTATTCCAAATCATCAAAATAGAATCTACAGATAAAAATGATTGTCCTATAACTAATCTTCTATTTGCAGAATCGTCTAAAGTACGTTCTAACCATTGAGTTGCTGCAACTAAAGCAGAACTATTAGATAAAGAAATAACATATTTCGCTAAAGAAGCGATACGTTCACTACGTATTGGATTCCGTTTGTAAGCCATAGCACTAGATCCAATTTGCTCTTTTTCAAATGGTTCTTCCATTTCTTTTAAATTTTGTAACAAACGTAAATCATTGCTAAATTTATGAGAAGATTGAGATATATTAGATAATAAATTTAGTATTTGAGCATCGACTTTTCTGTCGTAAGTTTGTCCTGTTATGGAAAACACATTTTTAAATCTAAATTTACTAGATAACTTTTTTTCTAAATCTTTTACTTTTTGTAAATCTCCATCAAATAATTCTTTGAAACTATCTGCTGTTCCTACAGTTCCTTTAACTCCTCTAAAATGAATATTTTTCAATCTAAATTCTAATTCTTCTAAATCTAGAAGTAAGCTTTGTAACCATAAAGAAGAACGTTTTCCTACAGTAGTTAATTGTGCAGGTTGATAATGAGTAAAAGCTAAGGTAGGAGTATTATGATATTCTAAAGCAAAATTTCTAAGACGAAAAATAATATTAATCAATTTTTTTAATAAAATTTCCAATCCGTCACGGATTAGAATAATATCCGTGTTATCTCCTAAAAATGCGCTTGTAACCCCCAAATGTATAATAGGCCTAGCTATAGTTGCTTTTTCTCCAAAAGCATATAAATGAGCCATAACATCATGACGAAATTTTTTTTCATAAAAAGAAACTCTATTCCAATCAATGTTGTGTAAATGGGTCTTTAAATCATATATTTGTTCTTCGCTAATATTTAATCCTAATTCTTTTTGAATTTCTGCCAAATACAACCATAACTTTCTCCAAATAAGAAACTTTTTTTTAGGAGAAAAATTATATAACATTTCTTTACTGCTATATCGTTCTACTAAAGGATTTTTATATTTTTCCACAAAATTTTTAAGTAAAAATTTTCAAAAATAAAGGCTTATTTTTAATAATATTCTGATTTCTTTCAGAACCTACAGAAATTAATATAATTTCCAAATTCAGATAATCTTCAATAAATCTAATATATTTTATACAATTTTTCGGTAAATCTTCATACTCACAAATATGAGATATGTCTTCTTTCCATCCAGGTAAATCTAAATAAACCCCTTTAACATTTTGTTCTATATTTGATGGAAAATATTGAATAATATTATCATCATATTTATATTTTACACATATTTTAATAGTTTGTAATTCACTTAAAACATCAAGTTTTGTAATTACTAAATAATTGATTCCATTAATCATACAAGAGTATTTAAGGGCTATTAAATCTAACCATCCGCATCGTCTGGGACGTTTTGTAGTTGCTCCATATTCATTCCCTTTCTGACGTATTATATTCCCCATTTTATTTTTTATTTCCGTAGGAAAAGGACCAAAACCAACACGAGTACAATATGCTTTTGTTATTCCTATAAAATTTTTTAAAAAGTTTGGGGGGATACCGGTTCCTGTACATACACCTCCTGTAGAGGTAGAAGAAGTCGTAACATATGGATATGTTCCATAATTTATATCCAATAACATAGCTTGAGCGCCTTCAAATAAAATCTTTTTTTTGTTACGAAAAGCATTATGAATTTCATAAACAGCATCTACAATACGATCAGAAATTATTTTCGCATATTCTACATATTCTTCATAAATAGATTGAAAAGAAATAGGGTTCTTTTGGAAAATTTTTGTAAAAATCTGATTTTTAAAATCAACATTATATTTTAGTTTTTTATAAAAAACTTCTAAATTTAATAGATCTAAAACACGAATTCCTGTACGGGCGATTTTATCTACATAAGTAGGACCAATCCCTTTATGTGTAGTCCCAATAGATTTATCACCTAATGCTTCTTCTTGATATTGATCTAATAAATTATGATAAGGCATCGTGATATGTGCTCTTTTTGATAAAAAAACTTTAGATGTACTGATCCCCATTGATTCTAAATTCTGTATTTCTTGTATAAAAGATTTGGGATCGACTACGACTCCAGGACCAACGATACATTTCACATTAGAATAAATAACTCCAGAAGGAACTAAATGAAGAACAAAATGACGGTTTTTAATATGAATAGAATGGCCTGAATTATTCCCCCCTTGGTAACGAATTACATAATCAGAATTTTTAGAAAGTAAGTCTGTAATTTTTCCTTTTCCCTCGTCACCCCATTGGAGACCCACAATAACATTTGAAGGCATGTATATTGATTTTTTTAACAACTTTCAACAAAGTTAATTCTTATGAATGAATATATAATAAAAATTCTATTTTTTTTTAGAATTTCGTTTTATATGCTGATAAGCTAATTCTGTAGCCTTTCTTCCTCTAGGTGTTCGAATTAAGTATCCTTCCTGAATAAGAAAAGGCTCATAAACTTCTTCTATCGTGTCTGAATTTTCACTAACAGCTGTTGCTATAGTATTGATTCCGACAGGTCCTCCCTTAAAATGATTTATGATATATGAAAGAATTCTGTTGTCCATTTCATCTAATCCATGTTTATCTACATGAAGAGCTTCTAATCCTAAATTACATATGTTTATATCTATAGTCCCATTTCCTTTTATTTGTGCAAAATCACGAATTCTACGTAATAAAGCATTAGCTATACGTGGAGTTCCACGGCTTCTGTTAGCAATTTCATAAGACGCTTCTTCCGTTATTGGGGTATTTAATAATCTTGCACTACGATTTACAATATCATTTAATAATTTTTTTTTATAATAACTAAGACGAAAATTAATACCAAATCTAGAACGCATAGGAGCTGTGAGTAAACCTGATCTTGTGGTGGCTCCTATTAAAGTGAAAGGAGATAAATCTATTTGTACTGATTTTGCATTGGATCCAGAATCTATGATAATATCTATTTTATAATTTTCCATAGCTGAATATAAATATTCCTCAACTGTTGGAGAAAGACGATGGATTTCATCAATAAAAATAACATCATTTATCTTTAAATGAATCAGTAATCCAGCTAAATCTCCAGGCTTATCTAAAACAGCACCTGAAGTAACCGTAATGTTCACAGACAATTCATGAGCTACGATATGAGCAAGTGTTGTTTTTCCCAATCCTGGAGGACCATGAAATAAAATATGATCTAAAGCTTCTTTTCTTTTTTTAGCAGCCTGAATAAAAATTTTTAGATTATTCAATATTTCATATTGTCCAATAAAATCACGTATTTTTTGAGGAGTTAAAGATCTCTCTAAAAAGGATGACACTATATATTTTGATATTTAAATTGATAATAAATTGGTGTATACAAAATAAAAAATAAATAATACAATAAAATTCCAAGATTTTAAGATATTTAAAATAGTGTAATTCGTAAAATCAAATTGAATAGGAACAATAGACACATATCCATTTTTTAACGCCCATTCATCTGTATCCATTTTTTCATCCAAATCCACAAAATCTCCTACTAACCAATAGTAAGTCCTTCCTTTAGGATTGGAACGTTTATCAAAACTCTCTTTCCACCTAGATTCCGCTTGTCTACATATTTTAATTCCTTTGATTTCTTCTTTTTTTAATTTAGGAATATTGACATTCAAAGTAATTGTTTGTTCCGGAATAGGGTTGCAAAGAATTTTCTCAACGATTTGAGATACATATTTTTTAGATGGTTCAAAATCAGCGTTCCAATCGAAATCTAAAAGAGAAAATCCTACAGATGGAATTCCCTCTATACTTGCTTCAATAACAGCGGATACAGTTCCAGAATAGACAATATTTACAGAAGAATTTGATCCATGATTAATCCCTGATACACATATATCAGGTTTTCTTGGAAGAAGATCACTAATTGCTAATTTGACACAATCAACCGGAGTTCCAGAACATTCCCATTCTTTTTGATTTCCATTATCTATTTTTACTGAATCACAATATAATATTGTATTCATTGTTATTCCATGTCCTACTCCAGATTGAGGTTTATTCGGGGCGACTACATACACATCTCCTAAAAGATTCATAGAGTGAACGAGCGCTCTAATACCTGGAGCAATGATTCCATCATCATTTGTAACTAAAATAATTGGTTTTTCGTTCATTTTATAATATAAAAAAAGATGTTTAATTTATATATTATATATTATAATTTTGCTAAAATTTTTCAATTGTGAATACTAAAATCAAAAAACTGAATGATATTAAATACATAATAATTGGTTTTTTTCTTGTTTTTTCATTAAGTTTTTGTTCTCCATTAGGAGAAGGAGAACAGGAAAAACATCGTGTAATACTCAAAACAATATATAAAACACTTTATTTTTTACATCCAAATCCTATTTCTATAGATAATAATTTTTCACATAAAGTATATAATGAATATTTTGAAAAATTAGATAATCATAAACGTTTTTTTTTTCAAAAAGATGTAGAAGATCTTTCTTTATATAAAGAAAAAATAGATGATTTTTGGATTTATGGAGATCCTACCTTTTTTAATATTATTATGAAACGTTTTTTTCAAAGAATAAAAGAAGCAGAATTTATATGTTTTCAAATATTAAAAACATCTTTTAATTTTAATAAAAAAGAAATGTACCCTATCATAGAGGAAAAACTTTTTTATCCCAAAAATAAAAAAGAATGGATTGAAAAATGGAGAAAGTACTTGAAATATATGACTTTATTAGAAATCATCACTTCCACGAATCAAAAAAAAATTCCTTTCATAAAGCAGAAAAAAATTTGGAAAAACATATTTTTTAATAATGAAAGAAAATCAAGAAAAAAGGTGGAAGAGTATATTCAGGAATATTTCAGAAAATTAAAAATAAGAAAAGAATCCGATTGGTTTTCTATATATGTTAATACTATAACTTCTCAATATGATCCTCATACTAATTATTTTTCGCCTAGGGAGAAAGAAATTTTTGATTTTAACATATCTGGACAAACTCAAGGAATTGGTGTAGAATTACAAGATGAAAAAGGATATCCTACTGTTGTTAAAATCATTCCTGGTGGACCTGCGTGGAAAAATAAAAAAATAGAAATAGGAGATAAAATTATACGAGTAGCAAAAAATGTCAACTCAGAATCAAAAAACATCGTAGGTATGTTATTAGAAAATTCAATCCGTTTGATAAGAGGAAAAAAAGGAAGTAAAGTGAAATTAACAATTCAAAAGAAAAATGGATCTATAGAAGAAGTGATTCTTATTAGAGATGTAATTGAAAAAAAAGAAATTTTTGCAAAAAGTGTTATAATTTTGGACAAAAATCAAAATAAATATGGTTTGATTTGTTTGCCAGAATTTTATTTTAATCCTGAAAATAAAAATGGTAGAAACGCAGCTAAAGACATGAAACAAATCATTCAAGGACTTAAAAAAGAAAATGTAAAAGGAATTTTGATTGATATAAGAAATAATGGAGGAGGATCTTTATCTACTGTAATAGAAATTGCAGGTTTTTTTTTAGGAAAAGTTCCTATTATACAAATAGGAAAGCCTAATAAAAAAAAAAAGATACTTAAAAGTCATGAAAAAAAAATTTTATGGACAGGACCTCTTGTCGTCCTTGTAAATGAACTATCTGCTTCTGCTTCTGAAATTCTTGCTGCGGCTATAGCAGATTATAAAAGAGGGATTGTTGTGGGAAGCCCTCAAACATATGGGAAGGGAACCATACAAGCTGTTTATCCATTAAATAGATTTTTATTTTATAATGATAAGCTAGGTGCATTAAAATTTACTACTAATAAATTCTATCGTGTAAATGGGGGGTCTACTCAATTAAAGGGAGTGAAGTCAGATATTGTTATTCCAAGTAATACAACAAGTATATTATCAAAATATATGGAAAAAAATCAAACGAATTCTATGAAATGGGATTATACGGATCCTATTTCCTCTATTCATTTTTATTATAATAATTTGTATTTAGAAAATATTAAACATAAAAGTGAAAAACGTTTAAAGAAAAATAAGGGTTTTATTGCTGTTTATAAAAAAATACAATTATTAGAAAATAAATTATCTAATGAGAAACAATTTCCTTTGAATTGGGAAGAATTTTATTATGAAAATTTAAAAATAAAAAGAAGAAATGAAAATTTTAAAAAACTTAAAAATTGTCTATATATATATGGGGCACAATCTTTTACGCCTTATCAAAAAATCATTACAATAAAAGAATCAAAAGAACAAAAAAAATGGATAAAAAATATAAAAAAAGATTTTTATATAGCAGAATGTATTAATATATTACGAGATTTTAGAGATTTTAATGAAAATCCATAATCGGTTTGTAAACTTTAGCAACATCAGCTATGGCATCGTTTTCTTTTAAATTTATTAATCTTACTCCTTGTGTCGTTCTTCCCATAACTCTTATGTCTGATACAGGAATACGTATAATAATCCCTGATTTTTTAATAATCATCAAATCGTCCTGATCTGTGACGTATTTTACAGAAATTAAGCTTCCTGTTTTTTGAGTTATATTTATTGTTTTAATTCCTTTTCCCCCACGATTGGTTATACGATAATCTTTTATATGAGATCTTTTTCCAAATCCTTTTTCAGAAACCACTAATAAATGTCCTTTTTCTTTTATTTCTACATCTACACATATCATTCCAACAACTGAATCTTTATGATTCATATTAATTCCTATAACTCCCGAAGAAGTTCTTCCAGTGGAACGAACTTGTTTTTCTGAAAAACGAATAATTCTTCCACTTTTTACAGCAATAAAAACATGACTATCACCTTTAGTGAGAATCGCTTCTAATAAAGAATCGCCTTTACGAATAATAATAGCATTGATTCCGTCTTTTCTGGGTCTAGAATAATTCTCTAAAGATGTTTTTTTTATAATACCTTTTTGTGTAATCATCATTACATAATAATCTTTGATATACTTTTTATTCGTAATATCCCCCGTTAATATATAAGCGTTTACTTTATCATCTTGTTGAAGATGAATGATATTTTGTATAGCTCTTCCTTTAGAAATTTTAGATCCTTCTGGTATTTCATATACTCTTAGCCAAAAACATTTTCCTTTTTCCGTAAAAAAAAGTAGATATTGATGATTAGTTGCTATAAGCAAATGCTTAAAGAAATCTGATTCTCTAGCAGTCGCTCCTCTATTTCCTACTCCTCCTCTCCCTTGACGTTTATATTCTGATAAAGATGTTCTTTTAATATAGCCAGCATGAGAAATAGTAAGAACAACTTGTTCGTTTTCAATTAAATCTTCTATGTTTACTTTATTTCCTGAATAATCAATTTGTGTACGACGTGTATCTTGGTATTTTCTCTTGATATCTAAAAGTTCTTCCTTGATAATTTTGATTCTTGTGGAATGGTCTTTCAAAATAGTTTTAAAAAACTCTATTTTTTTAACAAGTTCATCGTGTTCTTTTTGAAGTTTATTAATTTCTAAAGATGTTAAACTTTGTAGTTTCATATCTAAAATAGATTTCGATTGATTTTTAGATATTTGAAATTTTTGAATCAATCTGTCACAAGCATCATAATGATTTTTTGATTTTTGAATTAATTGAATCATAAGATCTAAATCATTCAATATTTTCAAAAAACCCGACAAAATATGAACACGATTTTGACACTTTTTGAGTTCGTATTTAGTGCGACGAATAATAACATTGTGTCTATGATTTACAAAATGTCGTATAAAACTTTTTATATTTAATTGAACAGGTTTTCCATCGACTAAAGCTATATTATTTACATTAAAATAAGTTTGTAAAGGAGTATATTGAAATAATTTGTTCAATAATATATTAGGATTTGTATTTTGTTTTAAAATGTAAACAATACGTAATCCATTTCTATCTGATTCATCACGAATTTGATGAATTCCTTCCATTTTTCCTTCTTTCATCAATTCCACAGTTCTAGCAATCATATCAGCCTTATTGACTTGATAAGGGATTTCATCTACAATGATACATTGTCTTCCATGAATTTCTTCTAAATGTATTTTTGCACGTAAAACAATACGTCCTTTCCCAGTATGAAAAGCGTTTTTCACTCCGTCATATCCATAAATGATTCCACCTGTAGGAAAATCAGGGGCTTTGATATATTTCATGATTTCTTCTATAGATATATCATTATTATCTATATAAGCACAAATAGCGTTTATAGTTTCCTTTAAATTGTGAGGAGGGATATTCGTAGCCATTCCAACTGCAATTCCAGAAGAACCATTAATCAAAAGATTAGGAATTCGTGCAGGTAATACGGTGGGTTCTTCTAAAGAATCATCAAAATTTGATTGCATATCTACCGTTTCTTTTTTGATATCCAACAACATTTCTTCAGATATCTTTTGCATTCTTACTTCTGTATAACGCATAGCAGCTGGAGGATCCGCATCCAATGATCCAAAATTTCCTTGCCCATCTATTAATGGATAACGCAATGTCCATTTTTGAGTCATACGAACCATAGTATCATAAACAGAAATATCTCCATGCGGATGATACTTTCCTAATACCTCTCCAACAATACGAGCAGATTTTTTATAAGAACTATTAAAAAAAATTCCTAATTGATACATTCCATAAAGTACTCTTCTATGTACAGGTTTCAATCCATCTCTAACATCAGGAAGTGCTCTGGATATAATAACAGACATGGAGTAATCTATGTAAGATGACTTCATTTCATCTTCAATATTAATGAAAATCAATTTTTCTCCTTCACTTTCATTCATTTTTTTTATAATATTATTTTTATATTAAAAAACTCTCCTTAATCAAGGAAGATGGGACTTGACAATTATACGAACATTTCCCTATCTCCTTTAATAAAGAAAATTGAATTTTATTTTTTTCATTTTTTTTATCATGTTCCATGATTAGCAATAATTTGTCTATTTCTAATTGAGAAATTTGATTTTGTATTGGATATAATGTAGATAGTTTAGATCTAATTTCTATATAATCAGAGAAAGATAAACCATTAATTTTGAAAGAAATCCATGATTCATAAATCATTCCCATAGTAACAGCAACCCCGTGTAACATTTCTTTTATACTCATAAAATAACTCTCTAAAGCATGTCCAATAGTGTGTCCGAAATTTAAAATTTTTCTCAATCCTTTTTCTTTAGGATCTTGATCTACTATTTTTTGTTTAATTAATATAGATTTCTGAATTAGATGTATCCATTCGTTTTCATTTTGAATGATATCTATTTGTATTTGATTCATTTCTTTCCAAAAATTTTTATCAGCTATCAATCCATGTTTGAACATTTCTGCCATTCCAGAAAGAATTTCTTTATTTGGAAGTGTTTTTAAAAAATGGGGATCAATGATTAAAAATTTTGGAATATAAAAAGACCCTATTTCATTTTTTATAGAACCTAAATTCACCCCTGTTTTATATCCTATAGACGCATCAACCATTCCTAACAAAGTTGTAGGAATATTAACAAAACGAATACCTCGTTTAAATATAGACGCAACAAAACCCCCAATATCTGTTATAACTCCCCCTCCTAAATTTATTATTAAACTTTTTCTAGTTGCCTTAAGTTTTTCTAAATCTTTACAAATTTGAATACATGTATAAATATTTTTTTCTTTTTCTCCTGATTTTATCTTAATAAGATTAGATTTTTTTAAAAAACTTATATGTCGAAAAAGAATGGGAAGACAGTGTATACTGGTAATATCATCTACTAGAATAAATATATTTTTTATGGAATCTACTTGATGAAGTAAATAATTTTGAAGTACATTATAAGCTTCTTCATTAAAATATATGAATTCTTCCTTTTTTTTCATTTTCATGAATTTATCCTCAGTAACTAACAAAATTACCAATTTTTGATTAATCAATGAAATAAAATATTTTGTATAACCAAAAAATGATAAAAGTAAAACCTATTATGAAAAAAAATATGTTAGGAATCCATCCTAGAATATTAATAAATTTAAATAAACATTTCATAAATATAAAAATGAACAATATTATTATAAATATGAAAATAAATCTTTTTCTAAAAAATAGAAATATTTAACTTTGACTTTCATTATCATATTTGTAAAATGTCAGATATTTGGGATGTTTTCCAACATTTGTTTAACCCTAGATGGATATTTTTATATTTCGGAAATGCTGCTTTATTTATTCTCTTAGCTATTGTTTTTGCAGAAACGGGATTTTTTATTGGTTTTTTCTTACCTGGAGATTCTTTATTATTCACTGCTGGAATTTTTGGTAAAGATTTATGCAAGAATTTTTATAATGTTCCTTTTTTTGTGATTATTTTAATCGTAGCAGGTGTCGCTGTTCTTGGAAATATGCAAGGATATTGGTTAGGATATAAATCTGGAAAACTATTATATAAAAAGAAGGACTCCTTTTTTTTTAAAAAGAAACATTTGATTTTGGCAAAATTGTTTTATAATAAATATAAAACAACCGCCCTTATTATAAGTCGTTTTTTACCTATGTTTCGTACTTTTGCTCCTATTGTTGCAGGAGCAATTCGTGTAGAATTTAAAAAATTTATGATATATAATATTATTGGAGCGCTTGCTTGGACTTTTTCTATCATGTCAGCTGGACATTATTTAGATAAAAGTTTTCCAGAATTAAAAAATCATCTTGAATGGATTATTCTATTAATTGTATTGATTACAACTTTACCAGTTTTAGTGAAACTAAGAATAAATAAGAAGAAAAAAATATTTATATGAATTTTTAAAATTCATATTTACATTTACGAATTCTTTTTTTGTAAAAGAATTCTTGTATAATAGATTTACATTGGTTTTTCATAATTCCAGATACAAATTCTGTTTTAGGATGTAATTTAGCCCCCGAACATAAGAACCCTCTTTTTGAGGGATTGGGAGTGCCACAAACAACTCTTCCTATTTGAGACCAAAACAAAGCTCCAGCACACATAACACATGGCTCTAAGGTTACATACAAAGTACATTTTTTGATATATTTTTTTTTAAAATAATCAGATGCCAAGTTTATTACTAACATTTCCGCATGTGCAGTAATATTACATAAAGTTTCAGTTAAATTATGAGCTGTTGCTATAACCATATTTTTATATGTAATTGCAGCGCCTACAGGGATCTCATTTTTATGAAAAGCAATCAAAGCTTCTTTGAAGGCTATTTTCATAAAATAAAAATCTAAAGACATTGTTTATTTTATTTTTGTTTTATCATCTTTTTCTTTTTCTTTATTATCTTCTTCTGGAGCCCCTTTTATAATTGTACGAGTGTTTTTTACATTTGCTATCAATGTATGAGAAGGATGTAATATAGTATATTGGTTATTATATAAATCTCCAACTGTTATTTTGTCTCCAATATCTAAAGAATCAATGTTAAATTGAATATATTCTGGCATATTATCTATACTTGTTTTCACCTTTAATTTTCTAACAGTAGAATAATATTCTCCTCCTTTTGTTACTCCAATAGGTCTTCCAAAAGATTTTACAGGAATTTCCAATGTTATAGATTTTGATTTATCAATTTTATAAAAATCTACATGTAATATTTTTTCCTTAACAGGATCGAATTGAATTTCCTTTCGAATAGCATTGATACTTTTATCGTGTCCTTCTATTTTCAGAACAACATTATATATTTCTACAGTGTAGATTATTTTTCTCAAACTTTCTAGTGAAGAATAAAACGGAATATTTATATTTTTTCCGTATAAAATACATGGTATGTTTCCGGAAAGTCGAATATTACGAACTGCTTTTTTCCCAAAATCTCTTTTATAACCGTATATATTTATATATTTCATATTATAAATTTATTACTAATGGATTTGTCTTTATGGACTAATTGCATCACTTCTGCAAAAAGTGGAGCGCAAGATAAAACTTTAATTTTATCATTAATTTTATTTTTATTTATAGGAATCGTGTCAGTCACAACTAATTCTTCAATCGCAGATTGGTGTATTTTTTCATATGAATTACCTGATAATACAGGATGAGTTGCTATAGCACGTACACTTTTAGCTCCTTGTTTCTTTATTAAATTAGCTGCTTCTGTTAAAGTCCCACCCGTATCTACCATATCATCTATGAGTATAATATTTTTTTTTCTTACATCTCCTATAAGATTCATAAATTCTATTTCATTTGCTTTTTTTCTCTCTTTATAACAGACGACAACATCTGTCACCAAATAACCTGCATAACTCCTAGCTCTTTTAGCCCCACCCATATCTGGAGAGGCTATGGTTAATTGATCTATGTTTAATTTTTTAATGTAATCAATAAATATTCTAGATGCATATAAATGATCTACAGGTATATCAAAAAATCCTTGAATTTGATCTGCATGTAAATCCATAGTCATAACTCGAGTTGCTCCTGAAGCTACAATTAAATTGGCCATAAGTTTTGCTGCAATAGGAGTTCTAGGTTGATCTTTATGATCTTGTCTGGCCCATCCAAAATACGGGATCACAAGTGTAATATTATAAGCTGAAGCTCTACGAGCAGCATCGCACATTAATAATAATTCCATTAAATTATCTACTGGAGGAAAAGTTGAACCTATCAAAAATACTTGAGATCCACGAACAGATTCTTCGAAACAAGGAATATATTCTCCATCACTAAATTCTAAAAATTGTACTTTACCAAGAAAACCCCCAAAATAAAAAGCTATATCTTGGGATAATTTTAAACCGCTTCTTGTAGAAAAGAAGAGAACCTTTTGATTCATAGTTATATTTTTTATGCAAAAATACTCTAAATTAAAAAAGAAATTATATAATTAGTATGATTATGAAACAATATTTAAATTTATTAAAAAACGTATTAAAAAAGGGCGTAAAAAAGAAGGATAGAACTGGCGTAGGAACAATAAGCCTATTTGGGTATCAAATGAAATTTGATTTAGAAAAAGGTTTCCCTCTTTTAACTACTAAAAAATTAAATATACGATCTATTATTTACGAATTATTGTGGTTTTTAAAAGGAGAAACAAACATTAAATTTTTAACAAATAATAAAGTTAATATTTGGAAAAATTGGTCTGATAGTAATGGAGAATTAGGACCAATATATGGATTCCAATGGAGAAAATGGCCCACTTCCGATGGGGATTTTGTTGATCAAATAGTTAACATTATAAAAGAAATAAAACTCAATCCCGATTCTAGACGTTTAATTGTTTCTTCTTGGAATGTGGGAATGATTCAAGATATGGCATTACCTCCTTGTCATTTATTATTTCAATTTTATGTATATAAAAAAAAATTATCATTACTTTTATATCAAAGAAGTGCAGATATTTTTATTGGACTACCATTCAATATCGCTTCTTATGCTTTGTTACTAACCATGTTCGCTCATACTCTCAACTTAAAAGGAAAAGAACTAATTCATACCATAGGAGACGCTCATATTTATAATAATCATATTGAGCAAGTGAAACTCCAAATGAAAAGAACTCCAAAACCGCTTCCTACAATCAGACTCAATTCTTCTGTGAAGGATATTTTTCAATTTCGTTTTGAAGATTTTGAGTTAAAAAATTACAATCCTTTTCCTCATATTAAGGGAGATGTCGCCATTTAAAAATTCATTTATTTTCTTTCTAATAACCAACTTTTGAAAACATTAAAATCATTGGATAAAGATATTTTTTGACTTATGTTTTTTTTATTCAAAAAAATTTCTAGTTCTGGGGTTGAAACTATTTTTTTTCGTAAAAAAAAGGGCATATGATCTAAAAATTTAATAGGATGAGCTGTTTCTAAGAAAATAGATGGTTCTGAAGTATTATTCATTTCTTGTAAATACTGTCTAAGGCCTAAATAACCAATAGATCCATGTGGATCTAGTATATATTTATATTTTTTCCATATCATTTCTATAGCTGTCAAAGCTTCTTCATCCGTGAATTTATAGGAAGATAATTTTTTTCTTAATTGAAAGATATTTTTTTTATATAAATGCCATATTCTAGAAAAATTACTGGGATCAGCTATATCCATAGCATTCGATATAGTTTTTTTTACCGGAAGAGGATGGTATTTTTCAGATTTTAAAAATCGGGGGATAGTATCATTAATATTTGTAGATGCAATAAAAAATTTTATAGGTAATCCCATTTTTTCAGCCATCATTCCTGCGCAAATATTTCCAAAATTCCCACTAGGAACTGAAAAAATTAATTCTATCGGATTTTTTACGATTATTTGTCTATAAGCTAAAAAATAATAAAACATTTGAGGGAGCCATCTCCCTATATTAATAGAATTTGCAGAAGTTAATGTATATTTTTTATTCACTTCCTTGTCTAAGAAAGCTTTTTTGACCATATTTTGACAATCATCAAAACTTCCATGTATTTCCAAAGCTAATATGTTATCACCTAATGAAGTGATTTGTTTCTTTTGTAAAGAACTAACCCCATTATATGGATATAAAATGAGAACTTCTATTCCATATTTTTTATGAAACCCTTTAGCTACAGCTCCTCCGGTATCCCCTGAAGTTGCTACTAATACTGTAATATTTTTTCCTTCTTTTTCAGAAAGAAAACTTAAGCATCCAGCCATAAACTGAGCCCCTACATCTTTAAAAGCTAAAGTAGGACCATGAAAAAGTTCTAATACGTGAATGTTATCATGTATTTTTTTCAATGGAAAAGAAAAATTTAAAGTATTATGAATAATACTTTCGATATTATTAGATATGTATTTTCCAATATAAGGTTTAATAACATCCATTGCAATTGTATGAATATCATAAATTGGAAGTTTATGAATAAATTGAGTCTTTAATTTAGGAATACATTGAGGCATATATAAACCACCATCAGGCGATAATCCTCTTAAAACAGCGTCTTCGAAGGAAACTAGATCTTTTTTATAATTTTTTAAACTGTAATATAACATACATACTTATTTTATAATTTTTATATATGATTCCACTTTACCCCTTGTTGATTGACAGGAGAAGTATAAGTTTTATAATCCACTTTTAACGGAGAATATACTCTATTCATGATCTCAGTAACTTTTTGGGCTGTATGATTTCCTTTACTAAGCATAAAAACAGATGGCCCTGAACCAGAAATTCCCCCTCCCAAGGCTCCTATTTCTTTACATCTTATTTTTAATTCATAAAAAGCTGGTATTAGTATAGCTCGTATAGGTTCTACAATAACATCTTCCAATGATCTACTTATTAATCTGTAATCTTCTTGATACAAACCAGCTACTAATGCCCCTACATTTCCCCATTGTTTAATAGCATCTGTCATTAATATTTTTTGTTTTAAAATTTCTCTAGCATCTGATGTTTTCACTTCGATTTGTGGATGTATAATACTGATCCATAATTCGCTAGGAGTATGTAATTTTGTAATATCCAACGGTTTATAACTTCTAATCAATGTCATGCCACCCATGATAGCAGGAGCGACATTATCAGCATGAGCAGTTCCACTTGCTACACGTTCTCCTTCCATTGCAAAACGAATTAATTGTATAGTGCTAAAAGGATTTCCTAATAAAATGTTAGCTCCATAAACAACACCAGCCGCACTCGCTGCACTAGATCCTATTCCACTTCCAGGATGAATATTTTTAATTAATTCTACTTCAAATCCTATTTTTTCTTCATTATCAAATCTTTGTGTTTGTTTATATTTTTTTAAAAAAAATTCTAAAGCTACAAAAGCCACGTTTTTTTTTGGATCATTAGGCAGTGATGATCCATATATTCTCTTAATACGTATTCCTGGATTATTAGATTTATATAAAAAAATTTCATCTTTTGGAAAATCTAAGGCTAATCCAATAACATCAAACCCACAAGCCAAATTAGCTACAGTGGCTGGAGAAAATATTTTGATTCCTTTCATAACTTTTATTTAGTAGCTTTAATAATATCTGAAAAAACTCCAGATGCAGTAACTTCTGCACCTGCTCCTGCTCCTTTTATGATAAGAGGTTGTTCCGCATAACGATATGTGTTATATAAAACCATATTATCTTTTCCTTCTAGTTGAAAAAACGGGTGAGTTTGTTTCACGGATTCTAATCCCACAAAGGCAATTCCATTTTCATAACGTGCAATAAAACGTAAACGCTTCTTTTCTTTTTCCGCTTCATTTCTAATATTAAAAAAATAATTTTTGAATCTATATAATTCTTGATAAAAATGATCTATAGATGTTGAATTTAAACAAGTTTCTGGTAGAAAAGATTTTTTATGAATGTCACTTAGTTCTAATGGAGAACCACATTCTCTTGCTAAAATTAGTATCTTTCGCATGACATCTAATCCACTTAAATCAATTCTAGGATCAGGCTCTGTATATCCTTTTAATTGAGCTTCTTTTACTACTTCTAAAAAAGATTTTTCTCCTACAAAATGATTAAATATAAAATTCAAACTTCCTGATAATACAGCTTCTATTTTATTGATTTTATCTCCACTATTGATTAGATCGTTTAATGTACTAATGACTGGAAGACTAGCTCCTACATTGGTTTCGAACAAAAATGGAGCTTTAAAATGTCTGGATAGTGTTTTTAATCTTTTGTAATGATCATAATCTGAAGAACAAGCTATTTTATTACAAGTAATAACACCAATCCCATTTTTTAAAAATTTATCGTAAGTCATAGCCATTTCTTCACTAGCTGTATTATCTACAAATAAACTATTTCTTAGATTAAATTTCCATACTTCTTCCATAAAGGAATATATGTTCATGTCAATTCCTTTTTGTTTCAAGTCTTTTTCCCAATTGCTTAAATTAATTCCATGGTCATTGAAATACATTTTTCTGCTATTAGCTAATCCAATAACCCTAACTTGAAGTTTTAATTCTTCTAATAAATAATTCTGTTGTTGATCAATCTGTTCGAGCAATTTACTTCCTACTTTTCCTACTCCACAAATGAAAAGGTTAATTTGTTTCGGGGGACTTTCAAAAAAAGCTTCATGTAAAGTATTTAATGCTTTTTTAAAATCCGTTTTTCTAATAACGGCTGATATATTTTTTTCAGTAGAACCTTGTGCGATGGCTCTAACATTAATACTATTTCTTCCTAAAGCTGAAAACATTTTTCCACTAGTTCCATGAAGATTTTTCATATTATCTCCCACTACAGCAATAATACAAAGATCTTTTTCAATTCTTAATGGATCAATACGTCTTTGATGGATTTCTTGAGCAAATTCACTATCTATTACAGCTTTTGCTTTAATAACATCCGTTTCATGAATCCCTGTAGTAATTGAATGTTCTGAAGAACTTTGAGTTATAAATATAACATTTATTTTTTCACGTGATAGTGCTTCGAATAAACGTTTAGAATATCCAGGAATTCCTATCATTCCACTTCCTTCTAATGTAAGTAATGCCATATTCTGAATTCCAGATATACCCGTAACAGGTTGACTAATATTTGTGTTCTTGTTCATATAAATTAAAGTCCCCGTATCTAAAGGAGAGAAGGTGTTTTTAATCTGTATAGGAATATGTTTCTTCATAGCAGGTTGAATTGTAGGAGGATAAATTACTTTTGCTCCAAAATGCGATAATTCCATTGCTTCCTCATAAGAAATTTCTTTTATAGGAAAAGCTTGATTCACAATTTTTGGATTTGCTGTCATCATTCCACTCACATCTGTCCAAATTTCAAGTAAACTAGCAGATATAGCAGCAGCTAAAATAGACGCAGTATAATCAGACCCACCTCTTCCAAGAGTAGTGGTTTCATTTTCTAACGTAGAACCTATAAATCCTGGTAATACGATATATTCTGATGTTTTCTCACGAAAAAACTGAATAATATGGTGATTGCTTGTAATAAAATCCACTTGAGCGCATCCAAATTGAGAATCTGTAATAATTAAATCTCTACTATCTTTACAAGTAGCATCTAAACCAGATTGTTTCAATTTTTCTGCTATGAGAAAAGATGAACTTAGTTCTCCAAAACTCATGATTTTATCTAAAGATCGTTTTGAAAGTTCTTCTACTTGAAAAATTCCATCACATAAATTTTCTAAATCATTCATATTTTTTTTAATCCAACTGATTAAATGACTTTGATAAGTAATGGGAAACAATTCTCTTATAATATTAAGATGTCGAATTTCTATTTCTTCTAATATATTTTTATAAATATTTTTTCTTTCAGAAGCTAATTGCCCACATTGTATTAATTGATCTGTAATATTTCCTAATGCAGATACAACAACAGCATATCTTCCTTTTGGTTTTTTTTCTAATAAAGAACAAATACGTTTTATAGCATCAGAATGAGCGACAGAACTTCCACCAAATTTTAAAACTTGCATTTTTTAATTATTTTTTAAAACAATTTTCCCATCTTTAAAGATGTTAACAAAAATAATGATTATTTATGGAGGTGTATTTTTTATTCTTTTGATTGATATGATTAATATGAAAATTTTTTTTGTATATCTATAGATAGATGATAATGATCAAAGACTTTATAGCATATAATGACGATTCTATTTATAATTTATTATAAATATTTCATAACTTTAAACTCATACTCATTATTGTTTTGTTTGTTGCAACGAATATTATGTTTATGAATTAAATTGAAAGAATATGCATTTAACTTCTTATGAAAAGGAAAAAATTCTTCTGCACATGGCTGGAGAATTGGCAAAAAAACGTTTAAAAAGAGGATTAAGATTGAATTATCCTGAATCTTTAGCTTTAATCACTCATTATGTAATGGAAGGAGCTCGTGATGGAAAAACAGTAAAAGATCTCATGTACGAAGCAGGAAATATTCTGAATGATGAACAAGTTATGGATGGAGTGTATGAATTGCTTAATAATGTTCAAATAGAAGCTACTTTTCCTGATGGAACAAAATTAGTAACGATACATCATCCTATCAAAAAAAATAGAAAAGAAAATTCTAGCCTCATTCCAGGACAATATGATCTTCTTAAAGAAGATATAGTATTATTACCCGGAAGATCTCGTATAGAACGAATAGTATCGAATACAGGGACTAGGCCTATTCAAGTCGGTTCTCATTTTCATTTTTATGAAACAAATTCTGCTCTTCTTTTTGAGAGAAAAGGGACTAAAGGATATAGGCTTGATATTCCTTCTGGGAGATCTATTCGTTTTGAGCCAGGAGAAACAAAAGAAATTGTATTAGTTGAAATTGGAGGAAGTAAAAAAATTTACGGATTTTCAGGAAAAGAAAATACAGATAATATATGAAAAAAATAGATAGAGAATCTTATGCAAGTATGTATGGGCCCACTAAAGGAGATAAAATTCGTTTAGGTGATACATCATTATGGATTGAAATAGAAAAAGACTATACTATTTATGGAGATGAATGTGTTTTTGGGGGCGGAAAAGTGATTAGAGATGGAATGGGACAACATCCATTTGCCATAAGAGATGAAGGAGTTTTAGATTTAGTGTTAACTAATGCTATTATTATAGATCATTGGGGAATCGTAAAAGCGGATATAGGAATTAAAAATGGAATAATTGTTGGGATAGGAAAAGCCGGTAATCCATATTTTATGGACGGCGTTGCTTCTAATATGTATATTGGAGCAGGAACAGAAGTGATTTCTTCAGAAAATATAATAGTAACAGCTGGTAGTGTAGATAGTCATGTTCATTATATATGTCCACAATTGTTTGAAGTCGCATTAGAAAGTGGAACAACTACTATTATTGGGGGAGGATCAGGGCCCGCTACTGGAACTATAGCTACAAATTGTACTTCAGGCGTATGGAACATTCAAAAAATGTTAAAAAGTACAGATCATATACCCATTAATTTTATTTTTCTTGCGAGTGGAAATAGTTCTCGTCCTGAAGCTTTAATTGAGCAAATAAAATCTGGTGCAGGCGGATTAAAAATACATGAAGATTGGGGAAGTACTTTGCATGTTATAGATCAATGTTTAAATGTTGCAGAAAGATTGGATGTTCAAGTTAATATACATACAGATTCCTTAAATGAATCAGGTTATGTGGAAGACACTTTAAAAATATTCAAAAATAGAACAATTCATACTTATCATACAGAAGGTGCTGGAGGTGGACATGCTCCTGATTTACTAAAAGTGATATCGTATTCCAATATTTTACCTTCATCAACAAGTCCCACTATGCCTTATACTTGCAACACTATAGATGAACATTTAGATATGTTAATGATTTGTCATCATTTAGACTCTAACTTACCAGAAGATATTGCCTTTGCAAAATCACGTATAAGATCTGAAACTATTAGCGCAGAAGGAATTTTACATGATATAGGAGCCATTAGTATGACTAGTTCAGATTCTCAAGCTATGGGAAGAATCGGTGAAATTGTAAAAAGAACATGGCAAACAGCTGATAAAATGAAAAAACAAAGAGGACCTCTTAATGAGGATCATTCAAAAAATGATAATTTTAGGGTTAAAAGATACATTTCAAAATATACTATAAACCCTGCTATTACTCATGGAATTTCTGAATATGTAGGATCTGTTCATGTAGGAAAAATGGCAGATTTAGTCTTATGGAAACCTTCTTTTTTTGGAGTTAAACCTGAGCTAGTTATAAAAAGTGGAATGATTGTTTATGCTGGAATGGGAGATCCTAATGCAACTATTCCTACCCCTCAACCATTTATGTATAGAAAAATGTTTGGGTATTTCGAGCCTAAATTAAGCAGTGTTTTTGTTTCAACAAATGCAATAAATAATGGTTTTTTTGAAAAAAATGAAATTAAAAAACAAATAAAAATAGTAAAAGGTTGTCGTGATTTATCCAAAAAAAACATGATTTTAAATGAAAATACCCCAAATTTAGAAGTGGACCCAAAAACATATAATGTCTACGTAAATGGAGAAAAAATAATTTCTCCTCCCTCTGATGTTTTACCACTTTCTCAAAGATATTTTTTATTCTAAAAAAAAATACCCAGAGCGGGATTCGAACCCGCATGATGTTAATCACTGGATTTTGAGTCCAGCGCGTCTACCTATTTCGCCACCTGGGTTTTTTATTATTTGTATTTAATTTAAATAAGTTTTTTTATTTTTATTTTAAGTTTTTTTAAAAAAGTTAATCCTTCATCATTTTTTTCATATAAATAAATAACTCTTTTTATATCAGATAAATAAATCAGTTTACAACATTCTTTACATGGAAAATGAGTGATGTATATAGACCCACCTTCACAAGATAAAGACGAAGAAGACATTTTTAATATTGCATTTGCTTCTGCATGTATGACATACCATTTTGTATCTCCATTATGATCTTCACATATATTATCAAATCCATTTGGAGTACAATTATATCCACAAGATATGATTTTATTGTTTTTAACTATAACAGCTCCTACTTTTTTTTTTTACAATAAGAAAATTTTGAACGTTCAATAGCTATATTCATGTATATCGTATCAGTATCATCGTACTTTTTATCTTTATCAATTTTTTTATAAATCATTATTATATAAGTAAAATATAAGTAAATAAGTAAACATGAAAAAAATATATAGTTCTCAAAATACAGAAATTAAATATTTGATAAAAATTTATAGAAAAAAAAATTATCAGAATATTTTTCTTGTTGAAGGCATAAGAGAATTTAAAATGGCTATAAAAGGTAATTTTTTACCCAAAAAAATATTTATATGTGAAAAAATATTTAATGAATATGATGTCATTCAATCATTTCATTCTATAACTTTTATTATTAGTATGAAAATTTTTAAAAAATTAGCATACAGAGATAATTCTGGTGGAATTCTTGTTTTGTTTAAAGAAAAAAAATACATGAATCAATTGAAAAATATAAAACTTGTTAACCGTTGTTCTTCTTTAATACTTATTCTAGATGGGATAGAAAAACCTGGAAATATAGGTGCTATGTTAAGAATAGCGGATGCTGTAGGAATTCATATTATTATACTATGCAACATGAAGACTTATATGTATAATTCTAATATTATCAGATGTAGTTTAGGGAGTATTTTCACAAGGAATATTTTCTTGGAAAAAATAGAATCAGTCATGTGTTGGTTACAAAAAAATAAAATACAAATTATGACAACAGGATTCAGTAGGCATATACAAGCAAAAAATTTGTATCATATTCAATTTTATCATTATAAAAATATAGCTCTTGTTTTTGGTTCTGAAAATAAAGGCGTATCCAATATTTGGTTAAAAAAAGCTAATAGAATCATAACGATTCCTATGTTTGGAAACGTAGATTCATTAAACGTTAGTACAGCAATGTCTGTGATAATATATGAAATTATTAGACAAAAAAAATATATTAAATAATATTTTGTTTTTCATATGTATAATCTATTTTTAAATTTTTTTTTTGGGAAGCTTCTACAGATAATCGATCACAATAATCATTAATGTAATGATAGTTATGACTTTTTATCCAAAAAAATGTAATGAAATGTTCATAATATAAATCCAAAAATCTTTTCCATAAATCTACATTTTTTTTATTGTGGAAATTATTTTTTTTCCATTTATCAATCCATCTATTTTGTACAGTATTTATTATGTATTTAGAGTCAGTAAAAACAACAATATTTTGTTTTTTATTTTTTATTTTTTCTAGTCCTACTATTACTGATAATAGTTCCATCCTATTATTCGTTGTATAACGAAATCCTTCAGAAATTGTTTTTCTATTATAAAAATGACAAAAAAAAATTTCTATAAAAACTCCATATCCTCCCGGGCCAGGATTACCTTTTGAAGACCCGTCAGTATAAATATGAATTTTTTTGTTCAAAAATTATTTATTTTATTTGTTTCTTTCACGTTCAAATTTTTCCAATTGATATTTTATTATATTAAAACATTTCTCTTTCAGATTATTTTTATCTTTTAAGGATAAATTTTTTGTTGATATGGTATGATGTTGTTTAATCCTTATTTTTCCTGGTTTTCCTTTCATAATAGAAGAACTGGGAAATTTTGTTTTTATGTCAGCTATAGTAAAAGGAATAATAGGGATTTTTTTTATAATAGCAATAAAAAAGGCTCCACTTTTAAAGTGGTCCAATAAAATATAAGGTTTAGGGACTCCACCTTCTGGAAAAATACAAACACTTTTTCCAGAATCTACTTTATCTTCTATTTTCTTAAATACTTGTATACAACTTGATAAGTTGTTTCTCTCAATGAGAATATTGCTTTTTTTATAAACGAATCCGAAAAAAGGAAGTTTAGCTAATTCTGCTTTTCCAACAAAAACCAAGGGATGATCTCTCATCAGAGAATAAATCAACATAATATCCATAATAGAACTGTGATTACTGATAATTACATATTGTTGATTTTTATCTAATATTTCTTTATCTTCTTTCTCTAACACATACCAAAATCCCATAAAAAAGAGATTGCTTCTGGCCCACATTTGGTGAAACCAATATGCAATGGGATAATGTTTTTCTTTGAAAAGAAATGGAATAGAAGCTCCTGCCCATAAAGGAATCAAAAATATATTGATAATAAAAAACCATGTACGCCATAACAATATGAATGATGTTTGTATAATTCTCATTACAAGGATAAGATAAATTAATAGAAATATATAAAATTCGTAATAACTTTAGCAAATATAATTTTTATATAAATTGAAATATGATATAAAATTTTTATAAAAAAAATCAGATCTTTATATATAATATAAAATAAAGAAAGTATTTCTTGAAAGATTATACATTAGGAGAGTTTCTTATAGAAGAAAATAGAGAGGGTTTTTCGCATTCAACCGAAGCATTGTTACGGTTATTTAGCTCTATAAAATTAGCTTCTAAAGCGATTCATAAAGAAGTAAATAAAGCAGGATTAACAAAGGAAATAATAGGAGGTTCTGGTATTACTAATGTTCAAGGAGAAAAACAACAAAAGTTAGATGATTTTGCTCATAGAGCTTTTATTGAATCTTTTAAAAGTAGAAATGTTGTTTGTGGAATCGCCTCTGAAGAAAGCAAAGATTTTATAGTGATAAAAGGAAAACAAGAAAATATTAAAAATCAATATATTGTTTTAATAGATCCACTTGATGGTTCTTCTAATATAGATGTGAATGTATCTATTGGAACTATATTTTCGGTATATTTAAGAAAATCTTCGATTCGAAATAATTTAACGATAGAAGATTTTTTACAAAAAGGGAATCAACAAATTCTTGCAGGATATATTATATATGGATCTTCTACTATATTGGTATATAGTACTGGAAATGGAGTACATGGATTTACTTTAGATCCTTCAGTTGGAACGTTTTATTTATCTCATTATAATCTTCGTTTTCCTAAAACGGAAAAAATTTATTCTATTAATGAAGGAAATTATGCAAAATTTCCTAGTGGAATTAGGAAATTTATAAGATATTGTCAAGAAAAAAAAGGGAACCGTCCTTATACAGCAAGATATATTGGGTCTTTAGTCGGAGATTTTCACAGAAATTTGATACAAGGAGGGATATATATTTACCCTAAAACGGCTTCTTCTCCAGAAGGAAAATTGAGGTTACTTTATGAATGTAATCCTATGGCTTTTTTATCGGAACAAGCAGGAGGAAAAGCTTCTGATGGTAAAAAAAAACGTATTTTAGATATAGTTCCCACTGAATTACATCAAAGAACTCCATTTGTTTGTGGGCCGACAGAGATAGTTTCCAAATTAGAAGAGTTTATGGTAAATTATGAATAAATTTTTATCAATGCACTTCAAAGAAAAAGAAACTTTTGAAAAAATAATAAAACATGGGAAATATTTATTCGTATATCCTATTTTATCTGTTTCTTTATCGAAAGAAAGGAATTTTTTAAAAAATTCAACAGTAAATCTTGTTGGAACTTTGGTAAAAAAAAAAATTTAAAAAAATCAGTTCATAGAAATAAAATAAAACGTTTATTGAGGGCTTCTTTTTTTTCGAATAAGTCTATGTTAGAGAAAATGCATAGAGATTATTACATAGTTTTTATATATAAATCTTTTTATTTACCTGAATTTAAAAATATTAATGAATCTGTTATAAATATTTTCAATAAAATTATAAAAAATCATTGTTGAAATAATTGACCAGCATTTGCGCCAAAAATTTTTACTGCAAAGGCTAATAAAACAATTCCAAATATTTTCTTTAAAATATCTAATCCGTTATTTCCTATTTTTTCCGCTATAAAATCACATCTATCTATAACGAAATAAACAACTATCATATTCAAAATAAGAGATAATAAAATAATATTTACGTCATAAGTTGCTCTTAATGAAATTAACGTAGTTAAAGATCCCGGACCAGCTATAAGTGGAAAAGCTATTGGAACAATAGAAGTTTGAGCGTTTTTAGTAACCTTATGAAGATCTATCCCTAATATCATTTCTAAACCAATTAAAAACAATACGAAAGATCCCGCGACAGAAAAAGAATGGACATCCACTCCAATGATTTTAAGCATAGGTTGCCCTAAAAAAAGAAAAGATAAAAATATCACAAGAGAAGTAATTATAACTTTCTTAGTGTCTATAATATTCCCTTTTGATTTAAATCCCATAATTATGGGAGCATTACCTAATATGTCTATAATGCTAAAAAGTATCATAAAACAACTAATTAATGAATTTACCCATTCCATACTCAAAATTTATTCAAAAAAATATTTATGATTTAAACAACTTTTATGACTACACATATACAAATTAAATAAAAATATAATCAGTATCATTAATTTTTTTAAAAAACTCATATTATATAAATGTTCAAAGCCCATTTTCATAAGCTTTCCATCCTGCATTTCTATATTCTTCTGCCGTAATTTTGGGATTAAATGATTGTGAAATAGCTTTTCCAACAATAATAAAATCGCTTCTATTTTTTTCGAAAGCTTTCACTGGATGAGTGTAGTTATTTCCTACATTATTTTTTTTTTTTAAAAAATGAATACCAGGTGTAAATAATAATAATCGATCATCCACCTTTCTTTGTGCTACTGTCCCAATAACTTTTGGATTTTTTAAAGAAATATTTAATGCTTTTCTTATGTAATTATCATCAGACAATCTTCCATAAGAAGACATCTCCGATATTGTAATTAATCCCATATTATATGGTATATTTAAGTTTCGTATGCTCATACCACCAGCAAGAACATGAGCCGTTACAATATCAGCCCAAGAAGAAATTTTATGTATCCCGTAATGTAACTGAAGGAGATTAGTAGTACCTACATCACATAATTTTCTATCTTCAAATAACAAAAAATTTTTTTCTATAGAAATATTTTTAAGACAATTTATAAATGAAAACGAAAAATCATTTATAATATCTACATGAAGTTTTAATCCACAAATTATATCTCCAATTAAATTTACTAATTTTAAAATATTTTTAGCGCATATAAAATCAACGGAAACTATTAAGTTTGTTTTTTTTTTCAACGTAATATCTATAAGTTTTTTTCCTATTGGATGAGAAATAATTTCTTTTTTTTCTTCATAAGAGATTCGTTTATTTTTAAAATTTTTTATATTTTTTTTTCTTAAAAAAAATTGAATCATATCTATTTCTTTTCTCTTTAAAAAATGTTTCTTTTTTAAAATTTCGAAAATTTCTCCTATTCGAAATAAAGTTCGAATATTGTATCCTCTTTTTTTTATATTTTCTATTCCTCCTTGTTCTCTATCAAGAATGGACATTATATTTTTAATTATTAATCCTTCTTTTTCAAGATCTATTACAGTTTTTAATAAACTGTCTCCACTTGTAATTACATCTTCTATAATCAGACAGTTTTGTCCTGTTTTATATATCCCTTCAATCATTCGTTCTGTTCCATATCCTTTGTTTTCTTTTCTTTTAATAATTAACGGAATTTTGGATCTCAAAGATAAAGTAATAGCTATAGGCAAAGCCGCATATGGAACACCACAAATTAGTTCAAAATCATAAGATGTAACTTCATGTATAAGTAAATCCGACAACTTTATTAATAAATCCGGTTTAGAAGCTATGGGACGAAAATCTATATATATAGAAGAATTCATTCCACTTTTTAATGTGAAATTTCCAAATTTTATGATTCCCAAATTATAAATTTCTAAAAAGAATTGTTCTTTTTCTTCCATAAAAACTGTTTTGGTAAAGTTAAAAATTTTATACTTGGATATTATATACTATAAATATGATTATGAAAAAAATAGATGTTTCTACTTCCATAAATGGAATTAAACTTCCATTATGTATTATGAATGCTTCAGGAGTTCTTTGTACGACAGATCAAGAATTATCCAATTTATTAAATAGTTGTTCTGGTGGAGTTGTCACAAAAAGTTGCACATATAAACCAAGAAAAGGAAATGTTTCCCCTAGATATTTTGAATGGAATACAGGAAGTATAAATTCTATGGGGTTACCTAATCTTGGTATTAATTTTTATCTAAATTTTTTAGAAAAAAAAGAAATAAACAAACCCGTTTTTCTGTCTATATCCGGATTATCTATAGAAGAAAATTATTTTCTAATTCAAAAAGCTAACGGATCTTCTAAAGTAACTGCTATAGAATTAAATTTATCTTGTCCTAATCTCCTTGAAAAAGAAGACATGTTAAGTTATAATTTTTATAAAATATCAAATTTCATAGAAAACATATTTAAATTTAACAAAAAACCTTTAGGTGTTAAACTTCCTCCTTATTTTCAAGATACACATATTAAAAATATAGCTTTAATTTTAAATAAATTCCCTATTTTTTTTGTGACTTGTATTAATAGCCTCCCTAATGGGATTTTTATTGATACAAATAAAGAATCGGTAGTCATACGACCCAAAAAAGGATTTGGAGGGATAGGTGGTCCAATTATAAAACCATTTGCCTTAGCTAATATTCATAAGTTTTATACTTATCTTCGTAAAGACATTTCTATAATAGGATGTGGAGGAATTTCTTCGGGGAAAGATATTTTTGAACATATATTATGCGGAGCTTCTGCGGTTCAAATTGGAACACAATTTATGAAAGAAGGGATTTCAGTGTTTAGAAGACTGAAAAAAGAATTGACTTTTATTTTAGAAAAAAAAAATTATTTATCCATAGATAATTTTAAAGGAAAGTTAAAAGTTTTTCAATAGGATTTAGAAAAAACCACTCTTTGTAAAGAAGGATTTCCAGAATAAATACATTTTCCTTTTTCTTTTTTATTATACATAGGAATACAGCGTATAGTTGCTTCTGTTTCTTCTTGAATTTTTTGACTTGTTTTTTTTGTTCCATCCCAATGAGCAAAAATGAATCCTCCTGAATGATTGATTTTATTTTTAAAATCATTGTAATTATCTAATTCTATGATTAATTTTTGTGTTCTATTTAAAGCTTTTTTATGAATATTTTTTTGTATTTCATCCAATAATTCTGGAATTGAATTTTTTAAATTCATCCAGGGTAAATATATTTTTTCATATGTATCTCTTCTAAAAATTTCTACTTTATCATTTTGAATTTCGTTTTTTCCTATACTGATTCGTATGGGGACCCCTTTCATTTCATATTCATGAAATTTCCATCCAGGAGTAAATGTAGTATTATTGTCATATTTAGCTCTTATTCCTTCTTGTTCTAGAATGTTTAATATTTTTTTTGAAATTTCATTAATCATCATACATTTTTCTTTATTATTATTATTATATATAGGGACAATAATAATTTGTATTGGAGCAATTTTTGGGGGCAAAACTAATCCTTTATCATCAGAATGAGACATGATTAATGCGCCTATTAATCTAGTAGACACCCCCCAAGAAGTTGACCATACATATTCTTGTTTTCCGTTGAAATTAGTGTATTTTACATCAAAAGCTTTTGAAAAATTTTGTCCTAAAAAATGTGATGTTCCAATTTGTAAAGCTTTTCCATCTTGCATAAGTGCTTCAATACAATATGTTTTTTCCGAACCAGAAAATTTATCCATATATGGTTTTATTCCTTGTAATACGGGAATAGCCATAAATTTTTCTGAAAAATCTGTATAAATATTTAATATTTTTAAGGTTTCTTCTAGAGCTTCTTGTTTTGTAGAATGAGCCGTATGTCCTTCTTGCCATAGGAATTCAGTCGTTCTAAGAAATAAACGGGTGCGCATTTCCCATCTCAGTGCATTACCCCACTGATTAAATAAAATAGGTAAATCTCTATAAGATTGAATCCAACGTTTGTAAGTTTTCCATATTATACTTTCTGAAGTGGGTCTAATTACCAACTCTTCTTGTAATTCAGATTCCGGATCTATAATTAAACTTTCTTTTCCTATATTTTTTTTCAATCTAGAATGTGTAACAACCGCACATCCTTCAGAAAAAATTTCAGTATGTTCCTTTTCTTTTGAAAAAATAGACTTTGGAATTAGTAAAGGGAAATATACATTTTGATGTCCAGTGAATTTTAACATTTGATCTAGTATTGTTTTCATTCTATCCCATAAAGAGTATCCATATGGTTTTATGATCATAAATCCACGTATTCCTGAAAATTCAGCTAAACCAGATTTAACAATTATTTCGTTGTACCATTTTGAGTAATTTTCACTACGTTTAGTCAATTGTCTCATAAAAGATTACATTTTATAATATCTATTTCTGTTTGTATAAATAATTTAACACATTTAATTTTATTTCTAAATTAGTAATTTATTAATTATTAAATATGTTTATTTATGGCCCACCCTAAAAGAAGACAATCTAAATCTAGAAGAAATAAAAGAAGAAGCCACTTTAAGATTAAAGAACCTTTGTTAGTAAAATGTGCTTTTACAAAGCAAAAACATTTATATCATCATGCATATTGGCATGAGAATAAACTTTATTATAGAGGAAAAATTGTATGTAGTAAAAACGAAAAAGAATCCTTATAAATAAAAGATTATGGATCTAAAAAAAATCAAATCTTTGATTCAGATTATTTCGGATTCAAATATTGATGAAATTAGGATAAAAATGGATAATACTGAAATTTACATGAAAAATAAAACATTAATGAAAAACGAAAAACGTTCATGTTATCCTACTAAAGTATATTCATCATCATCTATTTCTGATTTTTCTGATAGGTTTTATAAAACGGGAAAAGAAAATGAAAATCAATATTTAACCATAAAATCTCCTATGATAGGAACATTTTACAGAAAACCTCATCCTGATCAAGAACCTTTTGTCAAAGTAGGAGATGAAATAAAAATAGGGACAAAAGTCTGTGTCATAGAAACAATGAAACTGTTTAATGATATTGAATCTGAAGTGAATGGAAAGTTGCTTAAAGTTCTGGTAGAGGATGCTTCTCCTGTTGATTATGATCAACCTTTATTTCTTTTAGATCCTATTCAATCTTAACTATCTTAACTATTAAATTTTTATGTTTAAAAAAATATTAATAGCTAATCGTGGAGAAATTGCTTTACGAATTATACGGACAGCCAAAGAAATGGGGATTAAAACTGTAGCTGTTTATTCTACTGCAGATAAATATAGTCTTCATGTTTATTTTGCTGATGAAGCTGTATGTGTAGGGCCTCCCCCTCCATATCAATCTTATTTAAATATACCAAATTTAATTTCTGCTGCAGAAATTACAAATGCAGACGCAATTCATCCTGGATACGGTTTTTTATCTGAAAGTGCATATTTTTCTTCTATGTGTCAAAAACATGGTATAAAATTTATCGGAGCAAAACCTAGTCATATGATTCAAATGGGGAATAAAATTTCAGCTAAAAAAACAATGAAAAAAGTTGGCATCTCCTGTTTACCTGGATCAGACTGTTTTGTTGAATCATCTTATAAAGAAATTGAGAAGATTGCAGATAAAATAGGGTATCCTATTATTATAAAAGCGGCATCTGGAGGTGGAGGAAAAGGAATACGATCTGTTTTAGATAAAAATCATTTAAAAAGTTCTTGGGAAGAAGCTAAGAAAGAGGCATGGTCTTGTTTTCGAAAAAAAGATATGTATATAGAAAGATTAATTTTAAATCCGAGACACATAGAAGTCCAAATTTTAGGAGATAAATATGGAGAAGCCTGTCATTTATCCGAAAGAGATTGTTCTATTCAAAGAAGAAATCAAAAATTACTAGAAGAAGCCCCTTCTCCATTTTTAACTCCATTTCTTAGAAAAAAAATGGGAGAAGAAGCGGTAAAAGCGGCTGAATATATTCATTATGAAGGAGTAGGGACTATAGAATTTTTAGTAGATCAAAATAAAAATTTTTATTTTATGGAAATGAATCCAAGAATACAAGTGGAACATGCTGTAACCGAAGAAATAACAGGTTTGGATTTAATTCAAGAACAAATATTTTTGGCTTATGGAAAAAAACTTTCTATAAAAAAAAATTTTTATCCTAAAATGTACTCAATAGAATGTAGAATTAATGCAGAAGAACCGTATCACAATTTCAGGCCGGTTCCTGGAAAAATAACTCAAATGCATTTACCTGGAGGAAAAGGCGTACGTATTGATACACATATTTATGCAGGATATTTTGTGTCACATTATTATGATTCTATGATTGCTAAAATTATTACCACGGCAAAAAGTAGAGAAGAAACTATTGAAAAAATGCGTCGTTCTTTAGATGAATTTGTAATAGAAGGGATCCATACTACTCTTCCTTTTTATAGAAAACTTATGCGAAATAGTGATTTTTTAGAAGGAAATTATAACACAAATTTTTTGGATAATCTAGACTTAGATTTATTATCTACGAAAAAAGAATGAAATGTTATTTTTTTTCAAATGATTTTAAGGAATCAATCATTTCTTGAATATTTCCATTCATAAATCCTGTAAGATTATAAATAGATTTATGAATTCTGTGATCTGTTACTCTGTTTCTAGGATAATTATAGGTTCTAATTTTTACTGAACGATCTCCTGTAGAAACCAAAGACTTTCTTTTGACAGATATTTCTTTTAGTCTTTTCTCTTTTTCATTTTGATAAATACGTGATCGTAAAACACTTATAGCTTTTTCAAAATTTTTATGTTGAGAACGTTCTTCTTGGCATTCTACTGTAATTTTACTGGGAATATGAGTTAATCGAACAGCAGACTCTGTTTTGTTTACATGTTGTCCTCCAGATCCACTAGATCTAAAAGTCTCTTTTTTTACATCAGATAAATTAATGTTTACTTCTATATTTTTAACTTTAGGAAAAACTGCGACAGTTATAGCAGATGTATGCACTCTTCCTTGAGATTCTGTTTCAGGGACTCTTTGTACTCTATGTACTCCAGATTCAAATTTTAAATTACCATAAACCCCCTTTATTCCATTGATATCTAGAATGATTTCTTTGTATCCTTTTATGCCTCCTTTTTGAGCGTGTATAATTTTATATTTCCAACCTGATTTTTTAAAATACATTGTATACATTCTTAATATATCTTCAACAAAAAGACACGCTTCATTCCCCCCTGTTCCAGAACGAATTTCTACAATAGCTCCATTTCTTCTATCATCTTCTTTATCGTATTCTTCTGTATTTGTATTATTTTCTTTTGAATCAAAGAGAAGATTAGATAATTTTTTTTCAATAGAAGATAAATTTTCTGAAATTTTGCATTTTTCCGTTGAAGCCAATTCCTTCATTTCCGGATCTGAATCGTTTTCTAAAAAAAAATTTATTTCTTTAAATAACGCCAATTTTTTTTTGTATTCTTCATAAAGAGAAACTATTTTTTCTAATTTCGTGTATTTATTTAATAATGTCTTATATTTTTTTTGATCGTACCCCCCCCCAGGTTGTGTGATTAATTTTAAAATCTCAAAAAATTCTTTTTTATAAATTTCTAATTTTTGGATCAATAAAGTTTTTTCCATTTTATGAAATCTTTATTATTAGCAAGTAAATGTTTATCGTATTCGATTTATCGAATCGATTAATTCGATATCTTTTTTTATAGCTCTGTTGCTTAAATACAAAATATATATGCATAATATAAAAAAAAGAAACACAATAAATGTGTATTTATTTAACTGAAAATATGAAAAGAAAAAGATGAATATATGAATAGTGTTAGCGAGTATATTAATCTTATTAAAAAAAATTTGTAATCTTTGTTTCTTGAAAAAGATAAGACTTAAAATAGATAGAAATAAACATATAATCAGAAAAATTAAAACCATTTTATTTCTATATAAATTATAAAAATCAGTTATACTTTTAAGAAAGTATATAAAAATAGAATAAATAAAAATAGAAATAAGTAAGTATAATGTTTGTATTCTATATAACATAATGTAAAAATTAAATTATCTTTATAATTTCTTGTTTTGTTATTTAAGTTCAAATTAATTTTTCGTATAATTGTATTTATCGTTTCTAAGTTATTTTTCATAACATAAAAAGTATATTACTTACCAAGCATATACATATATAAACCCAATCATTTTATGTTTGATATTACTGAATTAAAAAGTAAGAAGCTTTTTGAATTACAGGAGATTGCTCGTTCATCAGGATTAAAAAAATGTACACAACTACGAAAAAACGAACTCCTAGAAAAAATTATTTCCATTTTTAATAATAAAAATACTTCTGACTCTTTAAAAAGGGAAAATCCTTTAAAAAAAGGATTTAAAATTATAAAAAATACTGAATCTAAAAATTCATTTACAGAAAAAAAGAGCATAAATGGTAAAAAAAAATTAATATTTCAGGAACATTTAAAAATTTCTAATTCTAAATTAGAGGAAGAGTCTTCTACAAAATTTCAAAAAAGACATCAAAATTTTTCTAATTGGAAAAAAAGTGATAGAAATAATAGATTTGAGGCTAAAAACATATCTCATCGGATAGAAGTAGGGTCACAAAAAAAAATATCTCCTGTTTCTTCCACAAATAAATATCGTACTCCTGAATATGAATTTGAAGGGATAATAATAAGTGAAGGGGTATTAGAAATTATGCCAGAAAATTATGGTTTTTTAAGATCTTCCGACTTTAATTATTTATCATCTCCTGATGATATTTATGTTTCACAATCTCAAATTAGACTTTTTAGTATGAAAACAGGAGACACAATAAGAGGAGAAGTGCGGCCCCCTAAAGACGGAGAAAAATATTTTCCACTCATTAAAATTATTGAAATTAATGGAAGAACCCCCTCTTTTGTCAGAGATAGAGATTCTTTTGAGCATTTAACTCCATTATTTCCAAATGAAAAATTCAAATTGGCTGAAAAAAATGCAACTCTTTCTACAAGAATTGTAGATCTTTTTACTCCTATAGGAAAAGGGCAGAGAGGCATGATTGTAGCTCCTCCTAAAACAGGAAAAACTACTTTATTAAAAGAAATAGCTAATGCTATTGCGGCTAATCATCCTGAAGTCTATTTAATTATATTGTTGATTGATGAACGTCCAGAAGAGGTCACAGATATGCAGAGAAATGTAAAAGGAGAAGTAATTGCATCTACTTTTGATGAACCCGCAGATCGACATGTTAAAGTCGCTAACATTGTTTTACAAAAAGCAAAAAGAATGGTAGAATGTTCGCATGATGTAGTTATATTGTTAGATTCTATTACACGTTTAGCACGTGCTTATAATACTGTTGCTCCTGCATCTGGAAAGGTATTATCAGGAGGAGTAGACGCAAATGCACTACATAAACCCAAAAGATTTTTTGGGGCTGCTAGAAATATAGAAAATGGAGGATCTTTATCTATAATTGCTACAGCTATGATCGATACTGGATCAAAAATGGATGAAGTAATTTTCGAAGAATTTAAAGGAACAGGAAATAAAGAACTTCAATTAGATAGGAAAATAGCTAATAAACGAATTTATCCAGCTATTGATCTTGTTTCTTCTAGTACGAGAAAAGATGATCTTTTGCTTGATACAAACACATTACAAAGAATGTGGATTTTACGAAAACATCTTTCTGATATGAATCCAGTAGAAGCTATGGAATTTTTGAGATCTAGAATATCTAGAACTAAAAATAATGAGGAATTTTTAATATCTATGAATGGATAAATAAATTTTTTTAATATTTGATTTTTTAGATGAAAAACATTATATTAACAAATAACATTCGCGGGATGGAGCAGTTGGTAGCTCGTCGGGCTCATAACCCGAAGGTCATAGGTTCGAGTCCTATTCCCGCTATTTTTTCCTCAAATGTATTATTCATTCATATTTTTTAATTTTTTTATTTTATTTATATGCGTGTATTTCTTTAGAAAATTGGAATTTTTTTTTAGAAAAGAATTTCAAGATCAAAAAAATGAAATTCAAAATTTATATAAATATAGTAGAATTGAAATAAATAATTCATTATCTGAAATGAAGGTTGATTTGATACAAAATGTAAAAATATATCAAGATTCTATTGATAAAAAAATTCAATTTTATATCGAAACCCAAGACAAAAAATTAGATTCAATTTATACATCACAAGAAAAGTTTATTAAATTTATTGAAAATAAACTTGAGGAAATCAGAGAAAATGTTAATGAAAAACTTCAAACATCTTTAAATGTACATTTGGGTAAATCATTCGAAATAATTGGAAATCAATTATTTTTTTTACAAGAGGGATTAGGAGAAATGAAAATACTAGCAAAAGATGTAAGTTCTTTAAAAAGAACGTTAAATCACGTAAAAATATGTGGAAGTTTTAGTGAAATACAGCTTTCAATGCTTTTACAACAAATATTATCTCCGGAACAATATGCTTGTAATGTTGTAACTAAATCTAATACAAATTTTGTTGTAGAATTTGCAATCAAACTTCCAGGATTTGGAGACGGAAATATGATATGGTTGCCTATTGATGTTAAGTTTCCAAAAGAAACTTATGAAAAAGTACAAAAAGCTTATCGTAATGGAGAAAAAAAAAATATAGAAATAGCTATAAAAAATATGGAATCTGTGATTAAAAAAATGTCCAAAGATATTCAAGAAAAATATATAGACCCTCCACATACTACTGATTTCGCTATTCTTTTTTTACCTTTTGAAGGTATATATGCTGAAATAGCAAGAAATTCTAGTTTATTAGAAGAATTATTAAGAAAATACAAAACAGTAATTACAGGTCCGTCTACATTAGCCGCTCTATTAAATAGTTTACAAATTGGATTCAAAACTTTAGCTATTCAAAAAAGAAGTTCTGAAGTTTGGAAAATTTTGGAAATGGTAAAACAAGAATTCAAAAAATTTGGATTGTTACTTCATCAAGCCCAAGATAAATTACAAGGAGCCTCCAAAGATATAGACAGATTATTAGGTGTTAGAACTAATTTGATAGAAAAGAAATTAAAAGATATAGAGAATTTATAATAGTGAGCGGAGAGAAAGGGATTCGAACCCTTGACACTTTTTTGTGAACACGCTTTCCAGACGTGCGCCTTAATCCTCTCGGCCATCTCTCCCAAAAAAAAAGTAAAATTGTAAGCCGGATTCTGTTTCTATACCTATCATTTATCTAGGATCTAGGTTACCCATGATCTCAATCTGCCTACCCCCCGGTTTCAACCGAGCTAGTTTTCCGGTATACATGGCATTTCACCACACAGAGTTTACATGATTTCACTACAGCTAATTCTAATTCTGTACATTCTTTCTGTTGCACTATTCCTCATCTCACGATGGATGGGTGTTACCCATTGTGTTGCTCTACGGTGTCCGGACTTTCCTCATTTTTGTAAAAAAAAACGCGATAGGACATTTACTTTTTATTTTCATCTAGGTTAGAGTAAATATTTTTTACGTCTTCATTCATGTAAAGTTTATCAATAAAATTTATAACCTTGATTCTTTTTTCTTCTGAAAGATACTTAATTTGTTTTGGAATACGTTTGATTTTATACTCATGAAATATTTTTAATTTTTCTAAATTGTTTTTCATCACTCCCAAATATTCAAAGTTAGTGTGTAAATAAACCATAGAACGATCTATCACGACATCTTGAGCTCCGAAATCTATAGTCATAAGTTGAAAATCCTCTATTGAATGAGGAATATCTTCTTTTTTTATACAAAAAATACCCATTCTATGAAAAAAATGGCTTAATTCTCCATTATTACATAACCTCCCTCCATTTTTATTAAAAAGGATTCTAATACTAGAAGTCGTTCGAATGCTATTATTTGTCATACATTCTATAATTATACTAATTCCATGAATTAGTCCTTCTAAATTTAAATTCTTGTAATCATCTGTTTTTATTTGTAAAGCTTTTTTTATGGCTTTTTCTATAGTCTTTTTAGGAATATTAACTGATCTTGCGTTTAAAATTGCATTTTTTAAACGATAATTATTGATGCCCGATTCTTTGACAACTGTAGAGATTTCTTTTATAAGTTTAGAAAATATTTTAGATTTTTTAAAATCTTGATTTGATTTCCTATGTTGTATATTTGCCCATTTACTGTGTCCTGACATGGAATATCTTTATATCTTTATCTTTATGTTAATATGTTAAGATAATATATTATATTTATTATTTTGGTAAGTTAAAACAAAAAAATTATTATGTCAAAAGTTTGTGTATTGACAGGAAAAAAAGTAATGATAGGAAATAAGGTTTCTCATGCAAATAACAAAAAAAAACGTCGTTTTAATATTAATTTATGCAAAAAACGTTTTTTTTTGGTAAAAGAAAAAAAGTGGATTACTTTAAAAATTTGCACTTCTATTATCAAACTTATCAATAAAATAGGAATAGAAGAAGTTTTAAAACGTTTTAAATATAAAAATAATAATGGGAAAAAAAGGAAATAGAATACAAGTCATATTAGAATGTATTGAACAAAGAAAAATTGGAATTTCTGGTATTTCTAGATATGTGACTACAAAAAATAAGAAAAATACTCCAAACAGAATTGAACTAAAGAAATATAACCCTATATTAAGAAAATATACGATTCATAAAGAAATTAAATAAATAATAAAATAATGCCTAAAAAAAGCGTGGATAATAGTCCAAAAAAAAGATTTCAAAAAAAAATGACTTTAGCTATAAGAGTAGTTAAATCTAAAAAATCAGGTTGTTATACTTTTGAAAGTAAAATGATCTCTGATAAAGATGTCAAGGTTTTTTTTGAAAAAAAGTAATGAATTATAATGTTTTTAAAAAAAGATAAAATATTAAACCATGAATTAAAAAAAACTAGAGAATCTTTCTTTTCCAAGATTAAAAATCTTTTTTTGAAAAAATCAAAAATAGATATCAATGTGATCGATCATATTGAAGAAGTGTTATTATCTGCAGATATAGGGACGAAAACCACTATAAAAATTATTAATAACTTAGAAACAAGAATTCGAAAAGAAAAATATAAAGACTCCAAAGAAATTTATAATATTCTTAAAGAAGAAATTGGAAATATTTTTTTGGATGTTGAAAATATTTGTTTAGAAAAAAAAATAGAAAAACGTAATAAAAAACCATACGTTATACTGGTAGTAGGAGTTAATGGAGTTGGAAAAACAACTACTATTGGAAAATTGGCTTTTTTTTTAAAGAAAAAAGGGTTTCATACTGTTATAGGAGCTGCAGATACATTTAGAGCTGCGGCTATTGATCAACTTGAAATATGGGCAAATAAAGCTGGAGTTCCTTTAATAAAACAACATATACATGCAGATCCAGCATCTGTGGCGTATGATACTTTACAATCTGCTAAATATAAAAAAAAAGATGTAGTGCTAATTGATACTGCTGGTCGATTACAAAATCGAATTAGTCTTATGGAAGAACTTTCTAAAATAAGCAGAGTCATGAAAAAAATAATTCCTGATTCCCCTCATGAAATTATCCTTATTTTAGATGCAACAACTGGTCAAAATGCTTTTGAACAGGTAAAAAAATTTACCTCTTTTGTTAAAATTTCTTCTATTATTTTAACGAAAATAGAAGGGACAGCTAAAGGAGGAGTAGTAATAGGAATCATGGATCAATTTAAGATTCCTATCCAATACTTAGGAATAGGAGAGCAATTACAAGATATAAAAGTATTTGATGGAAAAAAATTTATCGATAATTTTTTTGAATACAGATAAAACTGACATCTTGTCTATTACATAAATAATGGTCTAAATTTTGCTGGAATTGTTTAACATTTAATATTAGTATTTATGGCAAAAAATAAAATTAATGTTACTTCAGATAATATTTTTCCTATTATTAAAAAATTTCTTTATTCAGATCAAGAAGTTTTTTTACGTGAATTAGTTTCTAATGCGATAGATGCTATTATAAAATTAAAAACTCTAGTACAATTAGAAAATTTGGATGATATTACTGATGATTTTAAAGTCAAAATTATCATAGATAAAATAAATAATACACTTCATATTATAGACAATGGGATAGGCATGACTAAAGAAGAAGTAGATAAGTATATCAACCAAATCGCTTTTTCTGGAGCAGAAGAATTTGTAAAAAAATATAAAAATTTATCTACAACGGACTCCAATATTATTGGGCATTTTGGATTGGGGTTTTATTCTTCTTTTATGGTAGCAAATAAAGTTGTAATATTCACGCAATCTTATAAAACAAATGCTGCATCTATATTCTGGTCTTGTGAAGGAGATCCTAGTTTTGTAATGAAAGAAATTGAAAAAAGGGATCGAGGTACAGAAATTGTTTTATTTATTAATGAAAATAAAAAAGAATTTTTGGATTATGATCGTATTTTAAAACTATTACAAAAATATTGTAAATTCATGCCCATAACTATTTCTTTATCCTCAAAATCAAAGGATGATAAAGAAAAAGAAATTATCGTCAATAATACAAATCCTGCTTGGAAACAAAATCCACTTCAATTAAACGATAAAAATTATTTGGATTTTTATCATGAATTATATCCAAACCAATTAGATGATCCTTTATTTTGGGTGCATTTAAATATAGACCATCCTTTTCATTTAACAGGTGTTTTATATTTTCCTAAAATAGATAAAAGAATAGATCTACAAAAAGATAAAATTCATTTGTATAAAAATCAAGTTTATATTACAGATAATTTAGAAGGAGTAGTTCCAGATTTTCTTAGTTTGTTAAAAGGAGTTATAGATTCTCCAGATATCCCTCTTAATGTTTCACGTTCTCATTTACAATCTGATTCATCTGTTAAAAACATATCTAAATATATAATAAGAAAAGTAGCATCTAAGTTAGATTCTATGTTTAGAAAAAACAGAGATGATTTTCAAAAAAAATGGAAAGACATCAAAATCATAGTAGAGTACGGAATGATTAGTACGCAAAATTTTTTTGATGAGGCTATCAAATTTTTTGTTTTTTATACTACAGATAAAAATTATTTTACGTTAGAAGAATTTAAGGAAAAAATAAAAGAAACTCAAAAAAATAAAGAAGGAAAGATTGTTTTTCTTTATTCTTCAGATAAAGAAAAACAATATAGTTCTATAAAAGAAGCTAAAGATAGATGCTATGAAGTTTTAATTTTGGATAGTCCGCTTTCAGTTCATTTAATACAGAAATTAGAGTTTTCTTATCAAGATATTTGTTTTGTGCGAGTGGATTCAGATCATATCGATAAGTTAATTAATTCTAGAAAAGAAGATAAACCTCATTCAGAACTTTCTGAGAAGGAAAAACAAGATTTAAAAAATATTATTCAAGATAATTTGATGGAAAATTGTAAATTTTCCATCAAATTAGAAGATTTATCCAAAGAGGATAATCCTTTTTTAATTATTATTCCAGAATTTTTAAGGAGAATAAAAGAAATGAATTCTACTATAGGAAAAGATATCGTAGAAGAAAAAGGTGACAAGTATTATCAATTAATAGTTAATGCAAATCATATTTTGATGAAAAAAATATTAAAAGAAATATCAGAAGAAAAAAGAAAAAAAATTATTCAAGAAGCTTTAAATTTAACTTTGTTATCCAAAGATTTATTATGTGGAAAAAATCTTACAAATTTTATATCGAAAAAATTAGAAGATCTTATACAAGAATAAATTATTGATATTTATTTATTAAATTTTTTTAATTTAATCCCTGTTAATATTTTCTTTGTATATAATGGAAAATCTGAATTCTGTATCCAACCATAATAATTAGGATCTTTTTCAAAGATTTCGAAAACTTTTTTCCCTTTATATTTTCCAAAATTAAATATTTCATTTCCCTTTTCATCTATTTTTATAAACCCAGCAAGATCTGCAATGTTTTTTTGATGAGAAAACTGATTTAGACTTTTTACATCTCTTTTTAAATTTTCATATTTTTCTAATTGCGCTAATAATATTTCATATGTAGCAAATGTGTCAGCTCTAGAACTATGGGCTTTCATAAGATTTTTACTACAATAATATTTATAAGCAGCAGAAAGAGTTCTTGGTTCCATTTTGTGAAAAATGACTTGTACATCTATTGTTTTATATTTTTTAATATCAAAAGATATTCCTGCGCGAAGCATTTCCTCTGCTAAAATTGGGATATCAAATCTGTTCGAATTATATCCTGCTAAATCTGTATTTTCAATCATTCTAAAAATAGAACAAGCTACATCTTTGAATTTCAGTTTTCCTGCCACATCTTCATCTTTAATGCCATGAATAGCTGTTGATTGTGGAGGAATAGGAATTCCAGGACAAATCAACCAAGTTTGATCTTCTTGTCCACCATTCGGAAATATTTTTAATATAGATATTTCTATGATTCTATCTTTTCCTATATTAATTCCTGTTGCCTCTATATCAAAAAAACAAATAGGACGATGAAGTTTTAATTTCATATTTTTTAATTATGAATTTTTTGTTTTGATCTATGAAAATAGATTGAAATTATTATATAATAAATAATAATACATGGAATACCCCTAACATGTAAAGTTAATAAAAGAAATGTACTAATTAATAAAAAAATATAACGTATTTTATTCTTTTTCCAAGAAAAGTTTTCAAAATTAAAAGAAAACATTGGAATATGAGATACTAAAAGATAACAGGAGAAGAATATTATAAAAAGCATTGTAATAAGATATATAATTTTTTTTTTGAAAAAAGGAATATTATTATTTGTAATAATGATAGATAAAGAAGAAAAAAATAGAGTGTTTACGGGTGTTGTTAGTCCTATAATATGATTTTTACAATAAGTAGAAATATTAAATCTAGCTAGACGATATGCGGATACAATAGAAATACAAAAAGCGGAATACTCAATAAATGGAATTGGGGTTTTTTTTTCTAACAAAAGAAAAACTGTTATAGATGGAACCATACCGAAAGAAATCATATCTGCTAAAGAATCTAATTCTTTCCCAAACAGGTTTTTATTTTTTATCAATCTAGAAAAAAAACCATCCAAAAAATCAAAAATTATTGAACACAAAGTAGCAATAGCAGAATAATTAAAATTTTTCGATTGTAAAAATATTATAGATATGCACCCAAAAAATAAATTTAATGAAGTAAATATATTAGGAATTATTTTTATCAAAACATGCAAAAATATTCATAAAAATAAATAAATATTATTAATGATTAATTTTTTTTATGAAATCCCTGATTTTCATATTAAAAAAGGGTCTTCATTAATTAATGAAATTTGTATTTTGTTAAATAATGAAGGTATGTATATTGGAAATATTAATTATATTTTTTGTAATGATAATTTTCTTTTAAATATGAATCAAAAACATTTGGGAAAAAATTTTTATACAGATGTGCTTGCGTTTGATTATTCTATCAATAAATATATATCAGGAGATATATTTATTAGTGTAGATCGAGTTAGTGAGAATTCTAAAAAATGGGACCAGTTTTTTATGTATGAATTGAAACGTGTCATGATACATGCTGTATTACATTTTTTAGGATACGATGATCATCATCATATAGATAAAGAAATTATGAAAAAAAAAGAAGAATTTTATTTAAATTTATTTCAATAAAATAAATCATGTTTTTAGATATATATGATGTTATTGTGGTTGGGGGAGGCCATGCAGGCATAGAAGCTGCTTCTGCTTCTTCTAAGATGGGATCCAAAACTTTACTTATCACTACTAATTTGCAAACTATAGGTCAAATGTCATGTAATCCAGCTATAGGAGGAATTGCTAAAGGGCAGATTATTAGGGAAATAGACGCTTTAGGGGGTTATTCTGGAATAGTTGCAGATTCTAGTACGATTCAGTTTAGGATGCTTAATAAATCTAAAGGGCCTGCTATGTGGAGTCCTAGAGCTCAATGTGATAGAAAATTATTTTCTCATTATTGGAGGTTTTTTCTAGAAAAAAACGCTAGATTAGATCTATACCAAGATACAGTAACATCTTTAATAATAGAACAATATAAAGTAAAAGGAGTTCAAACTTATTTTGGATTGAAAATTAAAGGTAAATCAGTGATACTTACAAATGGTACTTTTTTAAATGGAAAAATACATATTGGGGGTAAAAAAATAAATGGAGGAAGAATAGAAGAAAAAGAAGTAACAGGTATTACGGAACAATTAACTAAAAATTTTGGATTTAGGTTTGGAAGAATGAAAACAGGAACATCACCAAGAGTAGATGGCCGTTCTTTAAATTATGATAAGATGAGGCCTCAAAATGGAGACATAAATCCAAGAAAATTTTCTTTTTTTTACAATCCCAAAAAATTGAAAAAACAAAGAAAATGTTACATTACTTACACCAATAAAAAACTACATGATTTTATACGTAATAATTTTATCAATTCTCCAATTTATACAGGGTTGATTCAAGGTGTTAGTCCTAGATATTGTCCTTCCATAGAAGAAAAGGTTTTACGGTTTTATGATAAAGAAGAACATACTATTTTTGTTGAACCAGAAGGATGGGATACTGTAGAAGTATATGTGAATGGTTTCTCAACATCCTTTTCAGAAGAAATACAATTTCAATCCTTAAAACAAATTTCAGGTTTTGAAAAAGTAAAAATATTGAAACCTGGCTATGCTATTGAATACGATTATTTTCCACCAGAACAATTAAAAGCTACTTTAGAAAGCAAAATTCTAGAAAATCTTTTTTTTGCCGGACAAATCAATGGGACGACTGGATATGAAGAAGCTGCGGCGCAAGGATTAATGGCTGGAATCAATGTTCATTTAAAAATTCACCAAAAAGAACCATTTATTCTCAAAAGAAATCAAGCTTATATTGGTGTTTTAATAGATGATTTGATTACAAAAGGGACAAAAGAACCTTATAGAATGTTTACGTCAAGAGCTGAGTATAGAATGCTATTAAGACAAGACAATGCGGATGAAAGATTAACCCCTATGGGATACAATATAGGCTTAATTTCAAAGGAACAAATGTCGAGATTAGATCAAAAACAATATAAAATAAAAAAATGTATGTATTTATTCCAAAATAAAAATTTTGATCCAAAGACTATAAATCCTATATTGATGGCTAAAAATTCTACTAAAATATATCATGAAAAAAAAATAGAAACCATTTTATCTCGTTCTGAGATTGATGTACAAGACATTGTTCCCATTCCATTTTTAACAGAGGAAATTAAAAAAAATAATTTTTCTCAGGAAATATTGGAACAAGTTTCTATCAGAATAAAATATAAAGGATACATAGATAGAGAAAAAGAAAATGCAAAAAAATTATTGAAATTAGAAAATATTAAAATTCCAAATAATTTTGATTACAAATCAATTAAATCTCTTTCTTTAGAAGCAAAGGAGAAATTAGATTATTATCGACCAATATCATTAGCTCAAGCTTCAAGAATTAGTGGAATTTCCCCTTCAGATTTAAGTGTTTTACTCATTCATATGGGGCGTTAATCGTTAGTTAGTGTTTGTTATATTATTATTTCATTTCCTATTGTTTATTTACAACAAATAAATCTTCATCTTCTTTTTTCATGTAAAATTTTTCTCTTGCCAATTTTTCAAGATATTTAGGGTCTGTGGTTAATTTTTCTAGTTTGACTCCTTCTAATGAAATCTTTTTTTTCAGAAAATCTCTGTTATATGTCATTTCATGAATATTTTTTTTAAACTTATAATGTAACATTAAAGAATTAGAGTCAAAAAAAGATATCCATATGAAGAAAAAAACGCTAATCCAAAAATATTTATTTTTAAGGATCCTGTATTTTTTTTCTTTTAACATACTTAGAACGGATTATAAAAATGAATACACTCATTATCCAATAAATAATAAAAGAAGATAAGAAAAGTAAACACCAAAAGCCAGATATAGTTATAAATAAAAAAAACAAAAATCCTATAAATTTAATAATCATAGATAAATTATTATTTTATATTTTATATATATAATTTCGTAAAAAAATAGGAGAATGACATATAGAATAGAAAAAGACACTTTAGGATCCGTGAAAGTACCTGCAAATAAATATTGGGGAGCACAAACAGAAAGATCTAGAAATAATTTTAGAATTGGATCAGAAGCTTCTATGCCTATAGAAATTATTCATGCGTTTGGTTTTTTAAAAAAAGCTGCTGCTCATGCTAATTTTGAATTAGGTATTCTATCCAAAAAAAAGAAAGATATGATATCTTTAGTTTGTGATGAAATTATAGAAGGAAAGCTAAATGATCAATTTCCTTTAGTTATATGGCAAACAGGATCAGGAACTCATACTAATATGAATATCAATGAAGTCATTTCTAATAGAGCTCATGTTTTAATGGGAGGTAAATTAGGAAGTTCCCAATCTTTTATCCATCCTAATGATGATGTGAATATGTCTCAATCATCTAACGATACTTTTCCTACAGCAATGCATATAGCCTCTTATCAGAAATTAGTAAAAAAAACTATTCCTTCTATTCAAGTAATAAAAAAAACGCTGGAAGAAAAATCAAAATCATTTAATAATGTTATAAAAATAGGAAGGACTCATCTTATGGACGCAACTCCCATTACTTTAGGACAAGAATTTTCTGGATATGTTTCTCAAATTGATCATGGATTAAATGCACTAAAAAGATCTCTAGATCATCTTTCTGAATTGGCTATAGGAGGAACGGCTGTAGGAACAGGATTGAATGCTCCTAAAGGATATGATAAAAAAGTAACCGAGTATATTTGTGAATATACTCGGTTGCCTTTTAAAGTAGCAAAAAATAAGTTTGAAGCAATAGCATCTCATGATGCTATAGTAGAATCTCATGGAGCTATTAAACAAATAGCTATTTCTTTAATTAAAATATCAAATGACATTCGTTTTTTATCTTCTGGACCACGTTCAGGTATTGGAGAAATTTATATTCCTAAAAACGAACCTGGATCTTCTATTATGCCTGGTAAAATAAATCCTACTCAATGTGAAGCTATTATTATGGTTTGTACTCAAATTATAGGAAATGACATGGCTATTTCTGTGGCTGGATCTTCAGGAAATTATGAATTAAATGTATATAAACCATTAATGGCGTATAACTTCTTACAATCTTCTCAACTTCTTTCAGATGCTTGTTTTTCTTTTTCTTCTTTTTGCGTAAAAGGAATAAAACCAAACTATCGAAGAATTAAAGAATTTTTAGAAAAATCTTTGATGTTGGTTACAGCGCTTAATACTCATATTGGATACGAAAAATCGGAAAAAATAGCAAAATATGCTTATGAAAATAATACTACATTAAAAGAAGAAGCAATTCGATTAGGATACTTAACTGTTGATGAATTTGAAAATTTTGTTAATCCATCCAAAATGGTGTGAATCAAAATATTATTTAAAAAATAAATTTTCCACATTTAAATGAATAATATCGGATATTTTTTCTTCTGATGTAGAATAAATCTGCGATAATTTTTCTAAAATTATTCTTAAATTTTCTGGTTCATTTCTTTTTCCTCTAAAAGGATGTGGAGAAAGGTAAGGAGAATCAGTTTCCAATACTATATGATTCAAATTTATTTTATGTAAAAATTGACTAACATGATTATTTTTAAAAGTGATTATTCCTCCAATGCCTAATTTTATTCCAATATCAATAATTTTTTTAGCTTGTTCCAAAGTTCCTGAAAAACAATGTAAAACTCCCTTAAGAAAGGGATTTTTCTCTTTTGATAAAATATGAAAAACTTGATCAAAAGCTTTTCTACAATGTATAACTACGGGTAGTTTTTTTTGTTTAGCCCATTGTATTTGAGTTTGAAAAGCATATTCTTGTTCAGATACAAATTTTGTTTCTAAATGTAGATCCATTCCAATTTCTCCTATAGAAATGAAAGAATGTTTATATAACCATGTTTTAATATTTTGTAATTCTTTTTCTAAATTGTATGGATCAACTTTATTGGGATGCAATCCCACCATAGGAAAGCATATATTCGGATATTTTTTTTCTAATTTTAATATACTAGGTATAGTAGAACTATCTATAGAAGGGAGTAAAAATCTATTGATACCTTTATGAAAGGCTTTTTTAATTACAAAATTAATATCTTCATCAAATTCTCTCATATATAAATGAGTATGGGTATCGGTTATTTTCATGTAATAATTAATTTTTAATTTTTTTTGAATCAAAATATTTTATGAAAGCTTATCTATTTCCTGGTCAAGGATCTCAATTTGTAGGAATGGGAAAAGACTTATACAAAAAGTCTCATTTAGCGAAGAAATTATTTCAATTATCTGATGAAATTTTAGGTTTTCGAATGACATCTGTAATGTTTGAAGGATCTATGGATACTTTAAAAAATACAAAATATACACAATTATCAATTTATATATATTCAGTTATCAAGGCAAAAATATCGAATAATTTTAATCCCGATATGGTAGCGGGACATTCTCTGGGCGAATTTTCTGCTTTAGCTGCAGTTGATGTATTTTCCTTCGAAGATGGATTAAAATTAGTGAATAAAAGAGCATCAATTATGCAAAATATTTGTGAATCAACTCATGGGGGAATGTCTGTAATAGTGGGTTTAAAAGATTCTATTATAGAAGACGTTTGTAAAAACGACCCGGGGATTGTCGTCCCATCCAATTATAACAGCCCTGAACAACTAGTAATTTCTGGAGAAATACAAGCCTTAAAAAGGGTTTGTATTATCCTAAAAAAAATAGGAGCTAAAAAAATATTTGTTCTTCCTGTTCATGGGGCTTTTCACTCTCCAATAATGGAACCAGCCCAAAATAAATTTCAAAAAATTGTAAATAAAATTTATTTTAAAGACTCTAAATACCCAATATATCAAAATGTAACTGCACTACCTGTCACAAAATCTTATGATATAAAAAATAATATTGTCAAACAACTGACTTATCCAGTTAAATGGAAACAATCTATAAAAAATATGATATCTCATGGAGCTGTTTCATTTACAGAAATAGGCCCAGGTAATATTTTACAAGGTTTAATTAAAAAAATTTTAAAGAATTCTGTATAAAAAAATATCAATCCATAATGCATCGACATAGATATAAACGTTTTTTTTATAGTCATGGAAAACTGTTATTAACAGGAGAATATTTCATTTTGTATGGAGCCTGTGGATTAGCTCTTCCTACAATTAAAGGACAATCGTTAGCTATCTTTATACACAATTTATCTTCTGTTCTACATTGGAAAAGCTATGATGAAATCAACCAACCTTGGTTTGAAGGAGTGTTTAAACTTCCTACTCTAGATATTTGTTACGAAACAGAAAAAAATACGGCTATTAAACTAAGAGATTTATTATTAAAATCTAAAAGAATTAAAAAAGATTTTCTTCCTGATTCATTAGGAATATATGTAAAAACACAACTGGAATTTCCAAGAAATTGGGGGTTAGGTAGTAGCTCTACTTTAATTAATAACATAGCAAAATGGGCAAAAATAGATCCTTACATGTTATTAGGAAACAATTTTCCAGGTAGTGGTTATGATATAGCTTGCGTTTCAATTTCAAAACCCATAATTTATCAACTTTGGAATCAAAAACCTCATATTATTCCTATAGAATTTAATCCCCCATTTAAAGATCAACTTTTTTTTCTGCATCTTAATAAAAAACAAAATACTTGTGATGAAATACGATATTTTCGTTCTAATATATCTCATATATCTAATGAAAACATTGACTCCATATCTTCTATAACTTATAGAATTCCTTTTTGTAAGACATTAAAAGAATTTGAAGAATTATTGTTAAAACATGAAAATATTATATCAAAGATATTAAACGTCCCTACTATTAAAGAAATATATTTTCCGGACTATCTGGGTATAGTAAAGAGTTTAGGTGCTTGGGGTGGGGATTTTGTTTTAATAAGTTCTAGAAAAGGAATGAAAAACTATTTTTCTGAAAAGGGTTTTGATACCCTTATTTCATTTGATGAAATGATTTTTAAAATATAAAAGTCACATTTTATTTATATTATATATATTTAAAAATATTAAATATTAATTTATTATGTGCAGTGTCGTGAATTTTAATATCAATGGATATCATTACAAACTACCTGTAGTTTATGGGACTTTTTATGAGAAAGCCATTAATATTTCTCAGTTAAGAGACAGTACAGGTTTTATTACATTTGATCCAGGATTTAAAAACACAGGAATCACAAAAAGTTCCATTAGTTTTATAGATGGGGAAAAGGGAGAACTTTTATATAGAGGATATCCCATAGAACAAATTATCAATAAATGCTCGTTTATTGAAACGAGTTATCTTATTTTAAATGGAGAGCTCCCTAATACTGCACAATTAAAATCTTTTTCTGAAAAAATAAAAAAATTTAATCATCTTCATAAAGAAATAAACAAAATATTTGACCATATTCCTAATTTTTATCATCCAATGGGGATTTTGTCTTCTTTAACCTATATTTTAGATACATTTATAAATTCTTTACAGAAAGAAGATATGTATCTTCATTTATTAGCTAAATTACCTATTTTAGCCGCTTTAATTTACAGAAAAAAAGTAGGATTACCTCCTCCTCATGTTAATCCTCATCTTGATTATACATCTAATTTGTTAGAAATGTTTTTTTCTATTCCCAATAAATCTTATGAACAAAATCCTATTATTACAGACGCTTTGAATAAGATATTAATATTACATGCCGATCATGAGCAAAATTGTTCCACAACTACTGTTCGTTTATTAGGTTCTGCTGATACTGGATTGTTTTCATCTATATCTGCAGGAATGAGTGCTCTTTGGGGTAGATTGCATGGGGGAGCGAATCAAGCTGTAATTGAAATGTTAGAAGATATTTTACGAAGTGGAGGAAATATAAAAAAATGGATAGAAAAAGCAAAAAATAAAAAAGATCCATTTCGACTCATGGGGTTCGGGCACAGAATTTATAAAAATTTTGATCCTAGAGCTAAAATAGCTAAAAAAGTAGCAGAAAATATGATTCAAAAATTAGGAATTTCTGATCCAATATTGGAATTGGCAAAAAATCTTGAAAAAGAGGCTCTTCAAGATCCTTATTTTGTAGAAAAAAAACTCTATCCTAATATTGATTTTTATTCCGGAATTATTTATCAAGCTATAGGTATTCCAAAATATATGTTTACTGTTATGTTTGCTTTAGGAAGATTACCGGGATGGATGGCTCATTGGAAAGAGATGAAAAATAATAAAGATCCCATAGGAAGACCCAGACAAATTTATATAGGATACAAAAAGCGAAATATACAAAAATAAGTGTATAGTGTGGGCGAAGGGATTCGAACCCTTACGCCTAATAGGCATCAGATCCTAATTCTGACGTGTATACCTGTTCCACCACGCCCACTTGATTTGGAAATTTATAATAAATTTTAATGAAAAGAAAAAGAAGATGATACAATTTCACGATTTTTATTCAGAATTTTATATTCTGTGTATTCGAATGAATCTCTTGGAATTATTCGAATCCATTTTTTATATTTCAACAACCATTTTTGTTGAATAGAAGGAAATCCTTTTTTTAAATAAGCCGAAACAAAAGAATGAATATGTAATTGTATTTTTTTATGATTTTTATTTTTTATAATAGATTCTATAACAAATTCTAAGTGATAAATATAATTTTCAGGAGAATTTTTGGAATGTTTATTATTTATATTCATTTTTTTTAATTCAGGTCTTACCCTATGACGAGTAAACTGAACTAACCCAAATTTATTGGGTGGTAATATTTGATGTTTTGCTCTATCGTTTTTCATCTTTTCTTTTAAATGTTCATATAGTTGTTTTTTTTGTATAGAATCAGACATATCTATAAAATCCACTACGATAATACCCCCCATATCTCTCAATCTTAATTGTCTAGCTATTTCCGTTGCTGCTAACAAATTTATTTTTAATATGTTATTCATTCTTTCTGATTCCGTGCAATTTTTCATCATATGATTGATCATCCCACTATTAACATCTATAACATGTAAAGCTTCAGTGTGCTCTATAATAAGATAAGCTCCATTTTCAAGAGGAACATTTTTTCCTAAAAAAATTTGTATTTGTTTTTCTATACCATATTTTTCAAATATGGGTATATTACCTTTGTAATATCTAATTATGTTAGTTTTTTTTGGAGAAATTAAAGATAAATATGAATGAATTTCTTGGCATATAAAATTGTTATTACAACAAATAGATTTAAAATCATCATTGAATATATCTCTTAATAAACAATAAGTTTTACTACTTTCATTTAACACCCGAACTGGGGGGGGGAGTTTCATTAAATTATTTGATGTTTTTTTCCATTTTTTTACTAAAAAAATCAGTTCTTCATTCAAAACCTCTTCTCTTTCGTTATTAGCAGCTGTACGAATAATAATCCCAAATGAATTTGGGGTTATTTTTTTTATGTAAGAAATCAATCTATTTATTTCTTTTATGTCTTTTATTTTTTTGGATATAGAAATTTTTTCTGAGAAAGGGATGAGTATTATATTTCTCCCTGGAATACAAATTTTTGTAGTAAGTTTTAGTCCTTTATTAGAAATAGGTTCTTTAGAAATTTGAACTAATATTTTCTGTCCAATATGCAATATATGACATATAGAATTTTTATTTTCTTGGTTTTTTAAATTATTCAAAACCAATTTTTTTTCTTTTTTTTTTGTATGATTATTTGATATCAAATCTAATATTTTATGAGTTTGAAATCCAATATCATCATAATGCAAAAAACCTCCTTTTGAATGCCCTATATCTATAATAGCAGCATTTAATCCATGCAGAATTTTTTTAACGACACCCAAATAAATATCTCCTACAGAGAATTCTTTATTAAAAACATCTCTATGAAGCTCTAATAATTTTCCTTCTTCTAAAAGAGCTATTTTAACTTTTTGTTCTTCTGCATTTATAATTAATTCTTTATTCATACACAAAAACAAGGAAAAAAAGTTTGTAGAAATTACAATAGATTAATTTTTTTGAAAAAAAATTATTATTTCTTTTTATGCCTATTTTTCCTATTTCTTTTTTTTCTTTTATGAGTTGCTATCTTACGTCTTTTTCTTTTTTTTCCGTTTGGCATAATTTTTATTTAGTAATTTTTTGATTCATTATATTCCCGTTTTTATTTATTTCTTTATAGGAACATTTTTTTTCACTAGTTCTGTAAAAGATTTTGCAGGTTTAAATGCCGGTATATTATGCGCAGGAATTACAATAGACATATCTTTGGATATATGACGTCCCAGTTTTTTCGCTCGATATTTAATAATAAATGATCCGAATCCTCTTAAATAAACATTTTCCCCCGACGTTAAACTTTGTTTTATTTTTTTCATAAATGTTTCTATCACCTTCTGCGTATCAACTCTCTCAGATCCAGTCTCTGATATGATTTCTGTTATTATATCTGCTTTTGTCATGTTAAATCATTATATCGAATAACAAAATTCGATTCGGTTTCCTAAATATACCAATTTTTTATAAATAGGCATAAATTGCTTTAAAATTAAAAACATATGGGTTTTTCAAAAAAAATAATAAATTGGTACAAGAAAAACTATAGAAAACTTCCTTGGAGAGAAACTAAAAATCCATATTATATATTAGTTTCAGAGTTTATGTTGCAACAAACAAGAGTTTCAAAAACCATAATAAAGTCTTATTTAAATTTTATAAGAAAATTTCCAAACTTAGAAAAACTAGCTCAAGCAGAGGAGAAAGATGTGTTAAAAAAGTGGGAAGGATTGGGGTATTATTCTAGAGCAAAATATTTACATTCTTTTGCTAAAGAATTAAAAAATGGAAAAAATTTTTTTCCAGTAAAATATCAAGAATTAATAAAATATAAAGGAATAGGACCGTATACAGGAGCAGCTATTGCATCTATATGTTTTCATGAAATTATACCTGCTATTGATGGAAATGCTTGTAGAGTATTTTCCAGATATTTTGGAATATCCAATGATATTACATCTACTACTACAAAAAATATGCTTCGGGTTATTGTTTCAAAAATCATGGATTTTGAACGTCCAGGAATTTTTAATCAAGCAATTATGGACTTAGGTTCTATTTTATGTATTCCAAAAAACCCTAAATGTTTATTATGTCCAGTTAAAAATTCTTGTTTTTCCCTTCGAAATGGAACTGTACATAAATTACCTGTAAAAAAAATAAAAAAATTTATAAAACACAGATTTTTTTATTATATTTTCATACGTGATCGTAACAATAATATTTGTTTAAGCAAAAGATTAAATAAAGATATATGGAAGGGTCTTTATGATTTTCCTTTAATAGAATCAAAAAAAAATCTTTCAATTCATGAAATAATAGATAAAATTTGTAAAATATTTCAAATAGTAATTTATAATACTTCAATTTATAAAATTGAACACAAACTTACCCATCAAGTTTTATCAATTCGATTTCTTAGTTGTGAAACTTTACAAGATTTAAAGAAAAATAAATTTTTTGATAATTTTTTTTTTATCCAACCTAATCAAATAGTAGAGTATCCTTTTCCACGTCCTATTATTTTATTTTTAAAACATGAAAAAATGATTTGATGAACTCTAACATGAATTTAAAATCCATTTTTTATGACGATAAATTTTTCATTTTTTTTATAAAAATTATTATCAAAATTTAATCTATTGGAAAAAGAATCTTCGACGAATGTTTTTTTAGAAAAAACCTTCTATTTAGTTTTTTATTTTGCACTAATAATAATACTATTATTATTTTCTGCACTAATATCTGGATCAGAAACTGCTTTTTTTTGTATTGAAAAAAAAACTCTTGACAAAGAGAGAAAAAAAAACTCTTATAAAGGGAATATTGTGTTTAAAATCCTAAAAGAAAAAAAAAAGCTATTGGCAACAATATTAATATCTAATAACTTTTCTAATATTGGAATTATCATATTAAGCTCTTATTTGATAACAGAATTTTTGCAAAACAAATATTTTATTTTTTATAAAAAAATTCATATTCCCATTGATTTTTTTTTAGAGGTAGTAGTTCTTACTTTTATTTTACTTTTATTTGGGGAAATTATACCTAAAATATATGCTAGTAAAAATAATTTACGTTTTGCTTTTTTTATGGCAAAATCATTAATGATTCTTAGCAAAATATTAGATCCCATCAGTAAAATCATAATTTTTATTTCAAAATTTATAGAAAAAATCATAATAAAAAAGAAAAATTACATTTCTGTAGATCAGCTTTCAAAAGCTTTAAAAATTACGTCTTCAAATCATAAAAATATTAAAGAACGTCAGTTTTTGCAAAGAATTGTTGATTTTGGAAATACAGAAACACATCAGATTATGACCCCTAGAATAGATATGTTCGCTTTAAATAGCAATATTAATTATCATGATGTATTAGAATTGGTTCGTAATCAAGGATATTCTAGGATTCCTATATATAAAGATAGTATTGATGACATAGAAGGGGTTCTTTTTGCTAAAGACCTACTTCCGTTTCTTTATGACAAGAATTTTAAATGGAATAGATTGATTCATAGTCCTTTTTTTGTTCCAGAAAAAAAAAAGATAGATGATCTTTTAAGCGATTTTAAAAAAAGAAAAATACATTTAGCTATTGTGGTGGATGAGTATGGAGGTACGTCTGGATTAGTAACCCTTGAAGATGTAATTGAAGAAATAGTAGGAGACATTATTGATGAATTTGATGAAGAAGACATGTCCTATTCCAAATTAAACCAAAATGATTATTTATTTGATGGAAAAACATCTTTAATTAATTTCTATCGTATTATGGATCTTAAAGAAGAAGAGGAGGTTTTTTTTGAAAATCAAAAAGGAGATGCAGATACTTTAGGAGGGTTTATTATGGAAATAAATAAAGAATTTCCCAAAAGAAAACAAAAAATAAATTTCTCAAATTATTCATTTATTATAAAAAGCATAAATCATAAAAGAATAAAAACTATAGAAGTCATAAGAAAAAAATGAAGATGATGTATGTTAAAGTGAAAAAAATTAAATTTATAATAATATATAATTGAAATTCATGACATGAAAAGAAATACAATTTTTTTTTCTATCATATTTATAATCATAATATTTATCGCGTTTTTTTTATTAAAGATACTTTTTTTATATCCATCAGAAATAAAAGCGGGGAAAGAATTGAATAAAGCTCAACAGTTTTTATATCAAGGATTTATAGAGAAAGCCTTAAATAGAAAAAATAATAAAAGAAATTATTTAGGATTTTTGGGAGTAGCTTCTAAATTTTATTTTACTAAAGCAGGAAATATATCTAAGTTTTATGCTGGAATTTGCTATTATAAACTGGGTGATTATAAAGAATCCATAAAAATGATGAAAAGTTTTTCAGCAAAAGATAAAATTATATCTTCTATAAAATACGGTATAATAGGAGACGCTTTCACTCAAATAAAAAATGAAAAGGAAGCCTTAAAAAATTATATTATAGCAGCAAATATAAGAGAAAATGAAATTACGACTCCTCTTTATTATTATAAAGCAGCATTATTAAATTTTTATATAGGAAAATATAAAGATTCTAAACATTTTCTAGAAAAAATAGAAAAGAAGTATCCTTTTTTTTTGTATAAAAAAAACGTAGAAAAGTATCTTATGTTTATTGATAATAAATTATAAATTATGTTTATGAAAACAGATTCTGTTTATTCATTCGATAAAAAAAAAATAAAAAATGCAAATTTGAAATTTGCTATTATTGTTTCTTTATGGAATAGGGAAATTACAAATAGGTTATATAAAGGAGCTTATGATACTTTAATTGAATTAGGGGTTGTAAAAGAAAAAATAAAAACTTGGGAAGTTCCTGGAAGTTATGAATTAATTTATTCTTCTAAAAAAATAGCTCATAGTTGCAATTTTGATTCAATCATTGCAATAGGCTCTCTAATACAAGGAGAAACTCATCATTTTAAGTATTTATGTCAAGCGATTTCGCATGGAATTAAAGATATTAATATAATATATGATGTCCCTGTTATATTTTGTGTTCTTTCTGATAGGAATCAACAACAATCTTTTGATCGATCAGGTGGAAAAAATGGAAATAAGGGAATAGAATGTGCTAAAGCAGCTATATATATGTCTTTATTTAGAAAATCTATAAAATGAAAAATATTATTCAATTTTTGCCTGAAAAAGTTATTCAGCAAATAGCTGCAGGAGAGGTAATACAACGTCCTTCTTCTGTTTTAAGAGAGCTTTTGGAAAATGCAATAGATGCAAATGCAAAAATCATTGACATCTTTATCAAAGATTCAGGAAAAACGTTGATCCAATTAATGGATGATGGAATAGGAATGAGTATTGATGATGCTAAAATGAGTATTCAAAGACATACTACTTCTAAAATTAAAAAAAATGATGATATTTTCAGAATTAAAACAAAAGGATTTAGAGGAGAAGCTTTAGCTTCTATAGCGCATATTTCTCAATTAGAAATTCAAACTAAAAATAGAGAAAGTTCAGTAGGAATTCATCTTTTTATAGAAGAAGGAAAAATAAAAAAAGAAATCCCTATAAATATGCTGAAAGGCACAAGAATTTCTGTAAAAAATATTTTTTATAAACTTCCTGTGAGAAGACAATTTTTAAGATCTTCTCGTATAGAATTTCAACATATTATTTATGAATTCTATAAAATTGTATTGGCACATAGAAACATAACGTATCGTTTTTATCATAACAATAAAATTATTTTTTATTTTAAAAAGGCTTCTTTAATAGAAAGAATAAAGGATGTATTTATTAATAATAAAAGGAAAAATTTAGTTCCCATTTTTATTAAAAAAAATAAAATTCTTGTAAAAGGATTTGTTAGCGTTCCAGATGTTTCTACAAAAAAAGGAGATCAATTTTTATGGGTGAATCAACGTTGTGTCACGCATTTATTTTTGCATAAAAAAATTATTCATGCTTATGATGGTTTTTTGAAAGATTTTAAGACGGCTTCTTATTTTATTTTTATTTTCCTAGATTATAGTTTAGTAAATTGGAACGTCCATCCAACAAAAAAAGAGGTTAAGCTAGATGAAGAAAAAATTATTGGTGAAATAATTCAACAAGAAATTAAAAACGTGTTATTTTATCAATATAAAGTAATAAACAAAGAATTGAAAACCTATGATATTTTTTCATCTGGAAAATCATTTGAAAAAAGTTTTTTATTAAATAATTTATATGATAAACTTTCTAATACTAATAAAGCTAATCAAGAAAAAATTATTCAAAATAAAATCAATGAATTTGATTATGATACTAATTTTCAATTAACAAATGAGTTCTATCATTATGTTTCTCATCAAAAAAAAATAAAAACACTACAAATTAATAGAAAATATATAATTTTTGGGTTCAATAATGAATATATAATACTGGTTGATCAACATAGAGCGCATCAAAACATATTATTTGAATTTTTTCTAAGAAAAAAAAGTTTTGTTAGTCAACAATTTCTTTTTCCTTTAAAGGTAAAACTTTTTGAAGAAGAATCTATTTCTTTGAATAATATCAAAAATGATTTGATCAATTTTGGATTTCATTTATATATTTGTAATGAATTCGTTTATTTATATTCTGTCCCTGAAAATATACAAAAAAATATGTTAGTTAGAATTATTCAAAATATTGTAACATATAATTTTATCAAAGGAGAAAAAAATAATAAAAAAAAACTTATTCATATTATATCTAAATCCGCATCTGTAAAATACGGAACAAAATTATATCCTGAAAAAATGGAATGTATAATTAAAGATTTATTTTCTTGTCATAATCCAAATTATACCTATTCAGGAGATCCCATATTTTTTGTATTGAGCAAAAATATTTTTTAAAAAGTGAATTTTTATACAAATTTCAATTCAGATGCTGTCAAACATTTAATTAGTATTAATATACTTGTATATACAGCTACTTTTGTTTTTTCACAATATAAAATAGAAAGTATTCTTTCTTTATACCATCCTTTAGACGAACGATTTGAATTGTATCAAATTTTGACTCATATGTTTGTACATTCTCAACGACTTTTTTTGCATATAATTTTTAATATGTTGGCTTTATTCATGTTTGGAGGACAAATTGAAACCCTGTTAGGAGTCAAAAAATTTATGATTATATATTTTTCATCAGGTATTTTAGCTGCATTATTTCAAATTATTTTTAATACTAGTGTTTTATATTACTTTGTTCAAACTTTAGATTTTTCACAAGCAAAAAAAATGTTAGATTATTTAAACGAAGAACAAAAAATAAATCTTTATAGTTCTATGTATTCTCCTATGATGGGGGCTTCTGGAGCTATAAGTGGAATCGTAGGGGCTTTTGCTAAATTCTTTCCGGAACATAAAATTTTTATTTTACCTTTTCCTTTTCCAATAGCAGTTAGAAAAGCTTTGATTATTTTTATTTTGGGAAGCTTGATTTCTGCTGTTCTCAATTTGGCTCCTGGTGTTGCACATTTTGCTCATATTGGGGGAATTTTATCTGGATATTTAATAGGAAGTATTTTTATGAGAAATGAAACTTTTTATTGATTTTATGACTTATCGTTTTGAAACAAAAAATAAATTAAATATGCAAATGAAAATAAAAAAAATAAAGATAAATAAGAATGTTTTCCATCTATTGTTCTCATTATGCGATCCCCACGAAATTTCCAGTTTAATATATTTAAAGGATTTTCTCTATTCCAATCAATACTCATCCATATAAATATAGGTTTTCCTACTATATGATCTTCTGGAACAAAACCCCAATAACGAGAATCAAATGAGTTATGTCTATTGTCCCCCATCATAAAATAATAATTGTTTTTTATCTTATAAAATTTTTTTGAAATTATATCGAATTTTTTAACTTTTTCATAAGTAAAAATTTCATCATAAATATGAATATTTTTTCTATCTAATTTCAAAAATTCGCCTTTTTTAGGTATATGCAATGGGCCAAAAAAATCTCTATTCCAATCAGTGTGAAATATACAATGTTCTTTAAAATAAATAGGAAGAATATTTTTTTTTATAAAAACCATATTTTCAAATAAATTTTTTATTTGATTTGCTTTTTCTTCATTTAACATTATTTGATAGAAATATTCATCATTTTGTTCTCCTACATATTCAATATCTTTTACATCCATTTTATCTTTCAGGTATTCTATATTTAAAGGAACATTTACCGTTTTAATCAAATAAGATTGTTGCTTTTCTAAAAAAGGTCTTTCTTTTTTATGATTCACAAATAAAATACCTTTTCTAATATAGACTAAATCTCCTGGTAATCCTATACAACGTTTAATATAATGATCTTTTCTATCTATTATCTTATGATTAGAATCTTTAGGAAAATTAAAAACGACTATATCGTTTCTTTGCACAGATTGAATGGAAGGAAAACGAAAATAAGGCCATTTAAAAATAGAAATATAAGATTTTATATTTCCCAGAATATTATTGTGTGTAAAAGGTATAGAAATAGGTGATATAGGCATTCGTAACCCATAATGAATTTTACTGACTAGTATAAAATCTCCGACCAATAAAGTTCTTTCCATAGAAGAGGTGGGAATGACAAAAGGTTGAACTACATAAGTATGAGTTATAAAAGAAAAAATAAATGCTAATAAAATTCCTATATTATCTTCTTTTTTTTTTCTTATGTTATCAGTTTTTTGGATTTGAATTTTTTTAAAAAAATTTATGTAATAAATATATAATCCTGCAGATAAAAAAAATAAAACAATATTTTTTTTCGTTTTTTTTAAAAAATTGAAAATCAAATCCATCCACAAAATGAAAATCAACATGATACTAGTTAATGGAATAAACAATAGAAAAATCCACCATATAGATCTTCTATAAATTTTTAAAAGAACAAAAATATTATATACAGGAATTAAAATTTTCCAAGATTTTATCCCCAATTTTTTATATAACCTCCATGTTCCTAGAATATGAATTACATGTTCAAAAAATAAAAAAATACCACTAAAAATAAAATATTGGAACATAAAAGATATTTTATACTATAATATATCTAAAACCTCTTTCATAGAAAAAATACCTTTTCTATTTTGTATCCATTCTGCTGCAATAACAGCACCCAAAGCAAATCCTTCTCTACTATGAGCTTTATGCTGTATTTTGATATCCTCTATTTTAGATTCATATTTTACAACGTGTATTCCTGGTACATTATTGTATCTTTTTGAGAGGATCAAAATTTTATCTTTATCTATTATTTTTTTTTCGTATAAAATCCATGTTTTTTTCATTTTATTCTTCACAATATCCTTTGCTAAGGAAAGAGCCGTTCCGCTTGGTTTATCTACTTTTTCTTTGTGATGAATTTCTTCTATTGTCACTTCATAATCTTCAGAATATAAATGTAACAGTTTAGATAATTTTTTATTAATCTCAAAAAAAATATTCATCCCAATACTAAAGTTGGAAGAATATAAAAAAGATCCATTTTTTTCTTTGCATATTTTTTTAATAACTTCAAATTTTTCCAACCAGCCTGTAGTTCCACTTACTATAGGAATATTATTTTCTATACAAATTTTAATATTGTTAAATGCAGAATGGGGTTGACTAAATTCTATTGCTACATCTGAATTTGAATCATTCAATAAATGGGCAGAGGGAGTCCCATCATAGCATAATGAAATTTTATGATTTCTAATTTTAGCTATTTTTTCTATAGCTTTTCCCATTTTTCCATATCCTATTATTGCTATATTCATATTTTTTTATTCTTTATTTTTGATTGAAATAGAATCCATTCAAAGATACCTCATATTTTTTTTTGACGAGAAATCAATAAATTAATTCTATCTTTGAACAAAGATCTATAACATAATGCCCACGTGGTGAAAATAGGAAGACACGCCACCTTGAGGGGGTGGTATCCGATTAGGATGTGCTGGTTCAAATCCAGTCGTGGGTACAACTTTATTTTTTTATTTATATAAGAATTCTGAATAAATCTGGATTTTTATTTAAATATTCAAAATGAACTTTATGTTTCTTCATTTTTCCTAGCAATCCAGAAAATTCATTTTTATCTGATAATTCTATTCCTATCACTGCTGGGCCTTCTTCTTTAGAAGTTTTTTTAGAATATTCAAAATAGGCAATATCATCTTTGGGTCCTAAAATATTATTCACAAATTCTTTTAAAGCACCCGCCCTTTGAGGGAATTTTACAATAAAATAATGTTTTTTTTCTTCATACAAAAGGGATCTTTCTCTTATTTCTTCCGTTCTAGTAATATCATTATTTCCACCACTTAAAATACAAACAATAGTTTTTCCTTTTATTTTATTAGAATAAAAATCTAAAGCAGCAATTGAAAGAGCTCCAGCTGGTTCTGCTACGATAGCTTCTAAGTTGTATAAGTCCAAAATCGTTGTGCAAACTTTTCCTTCTGGAACAGTTATGATATCAAATAATGTTTGATTGCATATATTGAAATTCAATTCTCCTACTTTTTTTACTGAAGCTCCATCAATAAATCTATCTATCATTTTTAATGATATGATTTTTCCTTTTTTTAGAGAAATACTCATAGAAGGAGCTCCTTCAGGCTCTACCCCTATAATTTTAGTTTTAGGACTAAATTCATGGAAATGACTTCCGACTCCCGAAGCTAATCCTCCTCCACCAATAGGAATAAAAATATAATCTATGTCAGAAATGGATTGTTGCAAAATCTCGACCCCAACAGTAGCTTGTCCTTCAATAATTTTAATGTCATCAAAAGGATGAATAAAAATTTTGGAATTTTTTTTACAATCTTTCATTGCTTCAAAACTAACTGCATCAAAAGTGTCTCCGATAAGAAGAATTTCGACGTACTCTTTTCCAAACATTTTAACTCTTTCTACTTTTTGTTTTGGAGTAGTGCTCGGCATGTAAATTTTTCCAGGGATTTTTAATATGTTACAGGAATAAGCGACTCCTTGTGCGTGATTTCCTGCACTAGCACAAATAACTCCTTTTTTGAGTTCTGTATTAGATAAACTTATAATTTTATTATAAGCTCCTCTAATTTTATATGAACGTATAATTTGTAAATCTTCTCTTTTTAGAAAAATATTAGCTTCATATTTTTCTGATAAAAGATAATTTTTTTGTAATGGAGTTTCATAAATAATATCTTTTAAAACATTTTTGGCTTTAACTATTTCTTTATAAGAAGGAAAATATCCTTTTAACTTATTATTCAATCTTTTAAAAATAAAAATGAACTCTAATTATGATCTTTTTTTTTCGGTCTAAGATTACGAATTATGGATCCTACTTTCCACAATTCACTTTGTCTCATGTCTTGTAATTCTTTTTGTAATTTATTTCTATAATTTATATCACTATTAGCTTTAATGATTCTTTTCGCTTCGTTTCCAGAATAAACTTCATGATATAATTCTTGAAATACTGGAAAAGTAGCATCTCTAAATTTTTTCCACCAATCTAAAGCGCCTCTTTGTGCGGTTGTAGAACAATTAGCATACATCCAATCCATTCCTTTTTCGGATACTAATGGCATCAAACTTTGAGTTAATTCTTCTACGGTTTCGTTAAAAGATTCTGAAGGAGAATGTCCTTTTTCTCTCAAAATTTGATATTGTGCAGCAAAAATTCCTTGTATAGCCCCCATCAAAGTTCCTCTTTCTCCTACTAAATCAGAATAGACTTCATTTTTAAAATTCGTCTCAAATAAATATCCAGATCCTATTCCAATTCCAATTGATAAAGTTTTTTCCAAGCTATTTCCACTATAATCCTGATAAATAGCATAACTAGAATTAATCCCTTTTCCTTGTTTGAAAAGTCTTCTCAAACTAGTTCCTGATCCTTTAGGGGCTACTAAAAAAATATCTATATTTTTAGAAGGAGATATTTTTGTTTGATGGCAAAAAGTTAATCCAAATCCATGTGAAAAATATAAAGATTTTCCTTTAATTAAATATTTACTAAGAGTAGGCCAAAACGAAATTTGACCTGCATCTGATAATAAATACATGATTATAGTTCCTCTTTCAGATGCTTCTTCCAAAGAAAAAAGATTTTTACCTTCGATCCATCCATCTTTTAACGCTTTATCCCAAGAATAAGAATGTTTTCTTTGTCCTACTATTACTTCAAATCCATTATCTCTTAAGTTTAAAGATTGTCCAGGTCCTTGAATTCCGTAGCCTAAAACAGAAATAGTTTCTTTTTTTAAAATTTTTCTAGCTTTAGATAATGGAAATTCGTCTCTTGTAATAATGGTTTCTTCTACAGATCCAAATTTTATTTTCATAATTTTTAATTAATTTTAATTTATTTAAATAATTTAATATGTTACTAATGGGAAATCCATTTTTTTACATAAATTTTTTCTAGAATTTTTATCTTCTAATTTGTAATAGTAAACATGAATGATTCCAATTAATTTTTCAATTAACTTTTTGATTTTAAATAATTGTTCTTCTTCGCATTCTAAATCAACAACATATTGAACATCATAATTAATTGTTTTTTTTTCATTATTGTTATACGCATTAATATGATTAGTTTTTAAATTTCTTCTGTTTAATATAATAAGAATTCTACTCAATAATCTTGTTTCTTTTTCTCCTGAAATTATTATTCTGAATTGATGCTTCATAATGTTTATATTTTTTTATGTTAAACGAATTTCATCTACAGATGCTCCTGCAGGAATCATAGGAAAAACATTGTCTTCTTTTTCTATTACAACTTCTAGCAAAAAAGCTTTTTCATGATTTAATGCTTTTTTTACTGATTCTTCTAATTCTTCTCTTTTACTCACTTTTTTTGCTTTGATATTATAAGCATTAGCTAATTTTATAAAGTCTGGATTAACTAATTCTGTGCACGAATAACGTTTATCAAAAAAAAGCTGTTGCCATTGACGGACCATTCCCAAGAAATTATTATTTAATAGTATAATTTTAACGGGAATCTTATTCTGTAAAATAGTCCCCATTTCTTGTATTGTCATTTGAATTCCTCCGTCTCCTACTACACAAAGAACTTGTCTGCTTTTATCACCTAATTGTGCCCCTATAGAAGCTGGTAAAGCGAACCCCATCGTCCCTAATCCTCCAGAAGTTATTTGACTTTTCTTGCAAGTAAAATTGAAATATCTTGAAGCTATCATTTGATGTTGTCCTACGTCAGTTACAAGAATTGCATTTTTTTGCTTATATTGATTAATCCACTTGATTACTTCTCCCATAGTAATCCCTTCTTTTTTTGGATTAAGATCTCTTTGTATAACTGTTATTTTTTCTTTCTCTTTAATATGAATAAATTTATCTATCCATTTTTGATGAATAGATTCATTTACATAATAAATTAATTTTTTTAAAGACGTTTTACAATCCCCCAAAATAGGAATATGACATAAAATATTTTTATTAATTTCAGAAGAATCTATTTCCAAATGAATAATTATAGCTTGTTTTGCATACTTTTTAACATCTCCAGTCACACGATCGTCAAACCGCATTCCTATTGCAATAAGAATATCACATTGATTAGTTAAAATATTAGGAGCATAATTTCCATGCATCCCTAACATCCCAACATGTAAATGGTGATCACTATTTAACGCTCCTAACCCTAATAGAGTACTAGCTACAGGAATTCCAGTTTTTTCAACAAATTTTTTAAATTCATCTTCTGCTTCAGCTAAAATTACCCCTTGACCTACAAGAATCAAGGGCTTTTTAGCCGAATTTATTATATTTGCTGCTTCTATTATTTTTTCGTCCTCTATACAAGGATACGGATGAAAATTTTTTATATATTTACAACGTGTATAATGAAATACAGTTTTTTGAAACTGAGCATCTTTAGTGATATCTATTAATACCGGCCCTGGTCTTCCTTTTTTAGCTATAAAAAATCCTTTTTGAATCGATTCACAAATATCTTTAGCTTTTAAAACTTGAATATTCCACTTTGTTACAGGTATAGAAATATCTATGATATTTGTTTCTTGAAAAGCATCAGTTCCCAATAAATGAGAAGACACTTGTCCAGTAATACAAACGATAGGGGTGCTATCTATCAAAGCATCTGCTAATCCAGTAATTAAATTAGTAGCACCTGGCCCTGATGTAGTAAAACACACTCCTATTTTTCCAGTGGATCTAGCATATCCTTGCGCTGCATGAATAGATCCTTGTTCATGACGCATGAGAATATGCGAAATAGAATTTAAGTAATCGTGTAAAGAATCGTATATAGGCATAATAGCCCCACCTGGATATCCAAATATATATTCTACCTCTTCATATAAGAGTGCTTTTATTACTATTTCTGAACCATAGAATAACTTTTTTTCCATATATCCATATATTATATACTAAAATTAATCTGTGATGCATCCAGTGGAAGCTGGAGATACCATTTTTGTATATTTGTGTAGATATCCTTTTTGAACTTTTAATAAAGGAGGGGTCCATAATTTTCTTCTTTTTTGTATTTCTTCATCCTCTACTTCAAGAATAATGGTGTTATTTTCTGTATCTATTTTAATAAAATCATTGTTTTGCACTAAAGCAATCAATCCTCCAGATTGTGCTTCTGGAGTTATATGTCCGACAACAAAACCATGTGATCCTCCTGAAAATCTACCATCTGTAATAAGAGCTACTTTTTTTCCTAATCCAGATCCCATGATATAAGATGTTGGTTTTAACATTTCTGGCATTCCTGGTCCCCCTATTGGCCCTACATATCGAATAACAATGACGGATCCAGGTAAAATTTTATTATTCAAAATAGCTTGATTCGCTTCTTCTTCAGAATCAAAAACATTAGCGACCCCCCTAAAAATCGTTCCCTCTTTTCCAGTAATTTTAGCTACAGATCCTTGAGGGGATAAATTTCCATATAAAATTCTAATGTGTCCGTTTTTTTTGATGGGGTTATCTATAGGATAAATAATTTTTTGATTAAAAGTTATATCTGGAATATTTTTCATATTTTCAGATAATGTTTTTCCAGTAACAGTTAAACAATCTCCTGATAATATCCCTTCATTTAACAAATATTTTGTAATAACAGGCATTCCTCCTATATACATATGTATATCTTCCATTAAGAAAATTCCACTGGGTTTAAGATTTCCAATGATAGGGACTTGATTGCTAATTTTTTGAAAATCTTTTAAAGAAAAATTAATATTTGCTGACTTAGCGATTGCCAAAAAATGTAAAACTAAATTAGTAGATCCCCCCAAACATATAGCTAATTTTACCCCATTTTCTATAGATGTTTTTGTTACAATATCTTTTGGTTTTATCCCTTTTTTTAATAGATTTTCAATATACACGGAAACTTCTTCGCATTCTATTTTTTTATTTTTACTTGTTGAAGGAGAAGAGGAGGAATAAGGAAGCATCATCCCCATAGCTTCTAAAGCAGAAGCCATAGTATTTGCAGTATACATCCCTCCACAAGCTCCTGGTCCAGGACAGGAATTTTTTACTATATTTTTGTATTCATTTTCAGTAATTTGACAGGTATTTTTTTTTCCTAAGGCTTCAAAAGAAGAAACAACATCTAATTTTTTTCCATTATAATAACCGGAAGAAATGCTCCCTCCATATACAATTATAGACGGTCTATTCAATCTTAATAAAGCGATCATAACTCCTGGTAGATTTTTATCACATCCAGGTATAGATATTATTCCATCATAATGATGAGAATCTACTACAGTTTCTATACTATCTGCTATTAATTCTCTAGAAGGAAGTGAATATCTCATTCCTAATGTTCCCATGGTAATTCCATCACTTACACCAATAGTGGTAAATTGAAATCCTATTAAATTCCTATTTGTGACTGATGACTTTATTTTTTTAGCCAATTTATCTAAATGCATATTACAAGGATTCCCTTCATACCAGTTGCTAACTATTCCTATTTGAGCTTTACAAAAATCTGAGTCTTTCATTCCTGTAGCATACAACATAGCATGTGCCGCTGGTAAATTAGGTTCTTTCGTGATTTTTCTACTAAAATCGTTAATTATTTTTTTCATGAAACATTTTAATAAATCAAAAAGCCCTACTTATCTATCAAGTAGGGATAAAAAAAACACCAAACTTGAATAGTTTTATGAAAAAACTATACAAAATATTGAATTATATAATATGCAAAAATATGAAAAAAATATATTATATAAAAGCAGTTTTTAGGTGTTTATTTTTAAAAAATTATTATTTTTTGATTTATTAATGAATATATTATAAAGTTTGCAATGAAGTATTATTTATACAGTACATTTTTATTTTTTTGAAAAAAATATTAATTTTTTTTAATTTTTATTAAAAAATAAATTTATATATACAAAATATATTCAATTTTATTAAAAAAATAAAATATAAAATAATAGAAATGATTCCTGACCCTATCAACTCTTTTCCAAGATACCAGACAGCAAATTGTCCTTCGGTTATGGAACATTGCATTCGATCAAACTCAATAAACATTCCTTTTTTTATTTTATATAATTTTGATTTTTGTAATGGTTGTCTATAACGAATTCTACAAAATACATCCATTTTTTCTCCATCTAAAAGAGTTAGATCTTTCCGGATCCAATGAATATTTTCTTCCTGAATAAATAAAGATTTTCTATATAATCCTGGATGTTCTTTCCCCATTCCTATATAAACAATATTTTCTTTTACATCAGTATCTATGACAAAAAGAGGCTTTTTATAACCCCCTAATGCTATTCCTTTACGTTGTCCTTTCGTAAAATAATAAGCTCCTTGATGATATCCAATTATTTTTCCATCAGATTTTCTGTATTTTATTTTTCTAGATAAAAAAAATAATTCTTCTTCTTTAGAAAAGAAGATTTTTTTTTCATTATATAATGAAGCATTAGAATTAATACAGATTATTTCTCCTTTTTTGGGAATAATTCTTTTTTTAAGAAAATTGGGAAAATTCACTTTTCCTACAAAACATAAACCTTGTGATTCTTTTTTGTGAGCATTCCGTAATTTATATTTCACCGCAATTTTCCTTACTTGATTTTTAGTTAATAAACCTAATGGAAATAAAGATTTTTCCAATTGATATTGTGTTAATTGACATAAAAAATATGACTGATCTTTATTAAAATCTTCTCCAATTAAAAGACGATAAATTATTTTCTTATTTTTTACAATTTTTTTTTTATTTACATAATGTCCTGTGGCAATAAAATCAGCCCCTAAATCAAGGGATTTTTTCAAAAAAACGTTAAATTTTATTTCTCGATTACACAAAATATCTGGATTAGGAGTTTTTCCTAATCTATATTCATTGAACATATAATTTATAACGTATTTTTTATATTCATTTTTCATTTCAATTATTTGAAAAGGAATATCTAATTGTTTAGCAACTAACATAGCGTCAATGCTATCTTCTTTCCAATGACATTTATTATTAGAATCTTCCTCTTCCCAATTATGCATAAATAAACCAATAACTTTATAACCTTTTTTTTTAAGAATTAATGCAGCAACACTTGAATCGACACCCCCTGATAGCCCAACTATTACTTTTTGCATGTTATATAAACTATAAAAATAAAACAGTAAAAATAATAACCTAGTAAATTTTGAGTTTTTTTTTGATTTAAGAAAACATTTCTCTTACACGATCAAAAAACGATTTTTCTGAATTTCCTGGATGAGGAAGAAAATTTTCACTTTTTCTCATTTTTTCAAAAAATTTTCTTTGTTCTTCATTAATTTTTTTTGGAGTCCAAACATTCACATGAATCAAAAGACTTCCATGCCCATATCCTTCAAGATTAGGCAATCCTTTGTTTTTCAATCTAAGAGTTTTTCCGGATTGTGTTCCTGGATCTATTTTGATTCTTGCTTTTCCATTAATAGTAGGAACTTCTTTTAACGCTCCTAATATTGCATCTGGAAACGATATATACAAATCATAATGAAGATTGTTCCCTTCTCTTTTTAATTGTGGATGAGGAATCTCCTCAATTAATACAATCAAATCCCCAGGAATTCCACCAAATGGTGCTTCATTTCCTTTTTCAGAAACTTTTAATTGAATTCCTTCTGTAAGACCTGCTGGAATTTTAATATTGACTAATTCTTCTTCTTTAATTAATCCATGTTTATTAGCTCCATAAGGAATATTTTCAATGATTTTTCCAGTTCCATAACATATATTGCATTGAGAAGTGGTTTGCATTCTTCCCAAAATAGTATTGGTAACTCGTGTAATTTGACCGCTACCATTACAAGATATACAATTTTTAAATTTGATCCCTTTAGCAACTTTAAGCCTCTTAACTTTAACTTTTTTTTCTACCCCATTAGCTATTTCTTCTAATAAAAGTTTTACTCTGATTCTTAAATCACTCCCTTTAATAGTTTTATGTCTAGTTGATCTTCCAAAACCGAAACTGGAAAACCCCTCTCCAAATGCGTCAGCAAAGATATCACCAAAATTTGCGAAAATATCTTCCATATTCATTCCTGAACTAGAACCAGTTCCTTTTATTCCAGAATGTCCAAATTTATCGTAACGTTGCCTTTTTTCTGGATTACTTAAAACTTCATAAGCTTCAGCAGCTTCTTTAAATTTTTCTTCGGCTTTCTTTTTATTATCTAAATTCTTATCTGGATGATATTTTATTGCTAATTTTCGATAAGCTTTTTTAATTTCTTCTGGAGGAGCTTCTCTAGAAACTCCTAATACTTCGTAATAATCTTTTTTCATCATGAAGACAAAAATTGTTAATTATTTTCCGGTAATGACTTTAGCATGTCGTATAACTTTTTCTTTTAGAAGATATCCAGCTTCTATAATTTCTATGATTTTTCCTTTTAAATTTTCTGTAATAGCTGGAATTTGTGTTATCGCTTCATGAAAATCTGTGTTAAAATCATCTCCTTTTTTTATTTTTATTTTACTTAATCCTTTTTCTTTTAAAATTTTAATAAATTTTTCCTGTATCAAAAATACTCCTTTTACAAGATGTTCATCTTGATATTTTCTTAATTCTTTAATTCCTCTTTCAAAATCATCTAAAATTGGAATTAAATCTATAATAATTTGTTCATGAACATCTCTAAAAATATCAACCCTTTCTTTTTGAATACGTTTTTTATAGTTTTCAAATTCTGCAAAAAGACGTAAAAATTTATCTTTTTCTTTTTCTAATTCCTTTTTAAGAAATTTAATTTCTTTTTTGTAATAATAAGAGGAATCAGATGTTTTTTCATCTGTTTCATTATATGATTTTGATCGTTTCTCAGTATTTTTCTCAGTATTTTTCTCAGTATTTTTCTCAGTATTTTTCTCAGTATTTTTCTCAGTATTTTTTTGAGTGATATCCATAATATAAAAAATATTTTCAATATTAATTCTATGGACTTAGGAGCAAAAGATTTGCCAAAAATTAAAATTATGTCATAATGACACTAAATTAATCAAATTATAGAATTGAAATTCAAATATTTTCTAATAAAATTTAATCTTTCGTGAGCTATACTTTTTGCTTTTTTAGCTCCTAGAAATAAAATATGATCTAATAAAGATTTATTTTTCATAAAAGAAAAAAATTTCTTTCTCTCCGACGAGAATTTATGAATGATATGTTCATATAATGCAATTTTTGCTTCATAATATCCATATCCTCCTTTGATATATTTTTTTTTCATAATATCTATTTCTTCCACAGAAGCTAGTAAACTGTATAAAGACATAATATAATCATTTTCAGGTTTTTTCTTTTCTTCTACGGATTTACTATCTGTGCGAATACTCATAATTTGTTTCTTCAAAATTTCATCAGAAGAAAAAATATCAATACAATTTTTTTGAGATTTACTCATTTTTTTTCCATCTGTTCCTAACACGAACATACTTTTTTTTTGTAAAAATGCATTAGGTAACACAAATAATTTTTTTCCTATTTTTTTATTAAAATAATTAGCTATACGACGAGCTATTTCTATATGTTGTAATTGATCCATTCCTACTGGAACAATTTTTGCATTATAAAGTAAAATATCGGCAGCCATTAAAATAGGATAAGTAAATAAACCGGCGCTTATTTTGCTTTGATCTATTTTTTTCATTTCTTTTTTGAAAGCATGAGATAATGCAAGTCTTTTGTATGGATACAAACAATTGAAATACCAAGCTAATTCAGTTACCAATGAAACATCGGATTGTCTATAAAATAAACAATTATCAACATTTAACCCAAAAGCTAACCATGCAGCTGCAATTTGATAAGTATTATTTTTTATTGCTTTTATATTTATATGATTCATTTGAACCATAGAATGTAAATCTGCTATAAATATAAATGAGGAATGTTTTATGTTTTTATTAGCCATGGATACAGACGGAATAATAACACCTAAAATATTTCCTAAATGAGGAGACCCTGTACTTCTAATTCCTGTTAACATATTTTCCATAATTATATTTTTTTTGTAAAAATTTGTAAAAAAATGGATAATTGGAATTTTTATTATTTTTTTTTATTTCATAGATTCTAATCCACTGATAATTTCAAGTATTTCTTTAGTTATTGTAGTTTGTCTTTCTTTATTGTAATTTAATATCAAATCATGTTTAATATCATATGCATTTTCTGTAGCTTTATGCATAGATATCATACGAGCTGTATATTCTGCTGTAGTAGATTCCCAAAAAATTTTCAATAATTTAGCGTTTAAAAATTTTGGAATCAAAAAATTGAATATTTTTTTTTGAGAAGGTTCTAAAATATAGGAAATTTCTAGTATTTTTTTTTTTAAATCTTTAGCAGTAATTGGAAGAAATTTTTCTACAATTGTTTCTTGAAATAAGGAATTTTTTAAATGGTTATATATTAAATAAATAGAAGAAAATTTATTTTTGAAAAAACCCAAAATCAACTCTGATACTAAAGATATAATTTTTTGATTCGATAAATTGCTTTCGATACAATTCTTATTATATATCACATATTTCCTGTTTTTACACAAAAAATCAAATCCTTTTTTTCCAATAGATAAAAACATACATTCATTATGTAAATTTCCTTTTTTTTGAAAAATATCATGAATTTTTTCAAAAATAGAAGAATTAAAAGAGCCACATAAACCACGATCAGAAGTAAATACAATAAATAATTGTATTTTTCCTTTTTTTTCTAAAAAATATTTATTTTTTTCAGTAATTTTTTTGTTTTCTATTAACAAAATATCTAAAAGAATCATTTCTATATAATCCAAATAAATTTTGGATTGGAGAAGTAAATCTTTTGTTTTTCGTAATTTTACTACAGAAATCATTTTCATTGCTTCTGTAGTTTTTATAACTGATTCTACAGACAGTATTCTTCTTTTGATTTCTTTGAGATTAGACATATTTATCACTTAATTCTAAAACTACTGTTTCTAAAATATTTGATATTTCTTCGTTTAAAATTCCACTTCTTAAAGAAGTTAAAATATTTTCATGTTTCTCTTTTAGATAAAAAAGATATTCTTTTTCAAAATCTGAAATTCTATCAATGGGAATCTTATGAAGTAAATTTTTAGTTCCAGCATAAATAATAGCTATCTGATCTGCTATATCATAAGGAGTATGAGAAGGTTGTTTTAATATTTCTATATTAATTCTTCCTTTTTTTAGGATATTCATAGTGTATGAATCCAATTCTGAACCAAATTTAGAAAAAGATTCTAATTCTCTAAATTGAGCTTGATCTAATTTTAAAGTTCCAGATATTTCTCTCATAGATTTAATTTGTGCAGATCCTCCTACACGAGAAACAGATATACTTTCATTAATTGCAGGACGCACTCCAGAATGAAATAAATCTTTTTCTAAAAAAATTTGTCCATCTGTAATAGAAATAACATTCGTAGGAATATAAGAAGATATGTCTCCAGACTGAGTTTCAATAATAGGTAATGCAGTTAAAGATCCTCCCCCTTTGATTTTTTTTATAATAGAAAATGGAATATCATTCATATTTTCAGCCATTTTTTGATCTTTTATAATTTTAGCTGATCGTTCTAAAAGACGAGAATGTAAATAAAAGACATCTCCGGGATAAGCTTCTCTACCAGGAGGACGTCGTAATAATAAGGATATTTCCCTATAAGAAACCGCTTGTTTTGAAAGATCATCGTATACGACTAAGGAAGAGCGACCTGTGTCCCTAAAATATTCACCTATAGCAGTTCCAGAAAATGGAGCAAAAACTTGCATAGAAACTGGATCAGAAGAAGTCGCAGAAACTATAATTGTGTAAGACATTGCTCCTTTTTCTTGTAAAATTTTTGCAATTCTCGCTATTGTAGAACCCTTTTGACTAATAGCTACATAAATGCAATAAACAGGTTTATTTTGTTCAAAAAATCTTTTTTGATTAATAATTGTATCAATAGCTATAGTTGTTTTTCCAGTTTGTCTATCACCAATAATTAATTCTCTTTGTCCTTTTCCTATGGGAATCATAGAATCTATAAATTTTATACCTGTTTGAAGTGGTTCTTTAACAGGTTCTCTGTAAATAACACCTGGAGCCTTTCTTTCTAACGGCATTTCAAATAGGTCTCCTTCTATAGAACCTTTTCCATCTATAGGATCTCCTAATACATTTACAATACGACCTAACATATTTTCCCCTACTTTGATTGAAAAAATTTTTTTAGTTCTTTTTACTATGTCTCCTTCTTTCAAATTTTTTGGGGGACTAAGTAAAACTATACTTACATGATCTTCTTCTAGATTCAAAACCATTCCTTTTGTTCCATCATGAAATTCAACTAATTCTCCATAAAAAGCGGAATTAAGGCCAAAAGATCTAACAACTCCATCCCCTATTTGAACAATCACCCCAAATTCGGATAATTTTGTTTCAAATTGAAAATTTGATAATTCCTTCTTAAGAATTGATGAAATTTCAGAATATTTTAAATCTGACATATGAAAATAAAATCTTTATATTTAGTAATTTTGAAATATGTTTTTAATATAAGACAATTGTTCTTGAATACTAAAATTCCATTCTTTATATCCTACACGGAATATAAAACCTCCAATAATAGATTTATCAATTCTATTTATGATATGAAATCTTTTTTTATTAGATACTATTTTATGTGCAATTGTTTTTTGTATATCCTTTCTCAAAGGAAAGGCAGAAATCATAATAGATTCCACAAATCCTTTTTGATTTTCTTCGTATATTTTTTGGTATTCTAAAAAAATTTCTTTTAAAAGAGATTCTCTTTTTCTTATAGTTAAAAGTTTAATAAATTGAAAAAGTAAAAAATCAAAATTATAAAATATTTTTTTTAAAATTTTGATTTTTTTTTCATAACCCAACATGGAAGTATGGAGAATCATACATATTTCTGTGTTTTTATTTAAAAAAAAAGATATTTCTTTCATTTTCTCATAAGTAATATCGCTATTTTTATTAATAAGAGAATATTCTAAAAAAACTTTAGCGTAATGTTGAATTATTTTTTTATTTGAAAACATTTCGAATATTTCAATAAAATTAGTTTATTATTAGTTAGTATTGATCTACTAATTCTTTTATAAATTTATCTTGTTTATCGTTTTGATCTAGCTCTTTTTTTAATATTTTTTCTGCTATTTGTATAGAAATATATCCTATTTCATTTTTTAATTTATGAATTGCAACTTTTTTTTCTATTTGAATATTCTTTTTTGTTTCTTCTATAATTTTTTTCTTTTCTATCGTACCTTCTTCTATAGCTTTTGATTTTATTTTTTCTTTGATTTGAATGGCTTCCTTCAAAATCATATCTCTTTTTATACGAATTTCCTTTAAAATTTTATTTTTCTTATCTTCTATATGTTTCAATTGTTCTCTCATTTTATCTGCTTTTTCAATAGATAGTTTAATTTTTTCCTCTCTTTGATCAATAAAATTTATTATGGGTTTCCAAGCAAATTTCGAAAGAAAAAGCATAAGTATTACAAATATTATTGTATGCCAAACAATTAATCCAATAGAAGGAGTGACTAAATCCATTGGTATTTTATTATTTAAATACAGCTAATAATGTAGTAACAATCCCAAACAATGCTGCCCCTTCAATTAATGCTGCCGCTATAATCATAGCATTTTGTATTTTATTTGAAGCTTCAGGTTGTCTCGCAATAGCATCCATTGCGGAGCTTCCAATTTTTCCAATTCCTAATCCTGCTCCTATTACTGCAAGACCGGATCCTAAAGCGGCTAAACCTGAATAAGTTAAATCTATATCCATATTATTCATATTATTAATATTTTTTAATGTGTTTTACTACTATCATGATCATAATTTTTAACGGACATTCCTATAAGTAAAGCAGACAAAGTTGTAAAAATAAAAGCTTGTAGAAAAGAAACCATAATTTCTAACATAGAAATAAAAAAACCGAAAATTATGGAAAACCCAGCTATAAAAAAATTTTTAAAAATAAAAATGAGACAAATAAAACTTAAAATAATTATATGTCCAGCAGTAATATTAGCAAATAATCGAATACACAAAGTTAATGGACGAATAAAAATTCCGATAAATTCGATAGGTGCTAATAATAATCTAATTCCTATTGGAACTTCTGGCATCCAAAAAATATGTTTCCAATAACTTACATTTGAATTTATATTGCTAACAATAAAAGTCATAACAGATAATACTAATGTGATACTTATGTTCCCTGTTACATTTGGAAATCCTGGAATAAGGCCTATCAAATTATTAATTAATATAAAAAAAAAGGATGTTAACAAAAAAGGAAGAAAAATTTTATATTTTCTGCTTCCAATATTAGGAATAGCTATTTCATCCCGTATAAACAAAATTAAAAATTCTAAAAAAATACCTAAACTCCATTTAAGTTGATAATTTTTATAATTCCGTTTCATTCGAATAAAAATATAAGATAACAAAAAAGAAGACATAAAAATAGATACCACATTTTTTGTAATAGAAAAATCCCAAGGTTTATCATTTTTAGGAACTCCTTTCGAATCCATATATAACGATCCCAAATAATTCGTGTTATATATTATCCCCTTAAACATTTTATAATATCCATATTTTCCTTTTACTACATTTTTACATGAAAATTTTGATGAAGAAAAAATATCTAATCCTTTGTTCCTATTCCATAAAATAATTGGTAAAGAAAAAGTAATTCCATGATTATGAGTCCCTACAACGTGCCATTCATGAGAGTCACCTACATGATCAAAAATAATATTGGCGATATCTACATCATCTTTTTTTTTATCTTCATTATGATTTTTATTAGCGCATTCAACAAACAAAAATAAAAACAAAAAAGAAAAAAACGAATGTATTATTTTTTTCGAAATCATCTCTAATGAAAAAATAGAAAACAAATTTATATTTTTTTCCTTTTATTTTGTAGAAAAAATCGTTTTCTAATAAAGATTCTATTTTCATTTTAAGTACATTTGCATTCAATGATTCAATTGATGAAATTTTATTAACATTAACGATGAAGGAAGAAACAAGGCTTATTCAAAATATTTTGTCTGATCCTCTTACAGGCGCAATATCCACACCAATATATCAAACATCAACTTATGTACAGGAATCTCCTGGTGTTCATAAAGGATTCGACTATAGTAGAACTAATAACCCTACAAGAAAAATATTGGAAGATTTAATAACTAAATTGGAATACGGTTATGCTAGTCTCGCGTTTTCTTCTGGATTAGCATCTGTGGATGCTGTATTAAAATTGCTAAAATATGGGGATGAAATAGTAGCTATAGATGATATTTATGGAGGAACATTCCGTTTACTGAATCTGTATAAAAAATTAGGAATTAACACTAAATTTGTAGACACAACAGACGCAGAAAAAACTATTAATTCTATTTCCGATAATACTAAATTAATTTGGTTGGAATCTCCAACCAATCCTACTTTAAAAATTTCTGATATAGAATATATTAGCAAAAAATCCAAAAAGAAAAATCAACAAATTTTAGTTGTTGTAGATAATACTTTTTCTTCTCCTGCTATTCAAAATCCTTTGAAATTAGGATCAGATATAGTAGTTCATAGTGCGACAAAATATTTAGCAGGACATTCAGATGTATTAGCGGGATTAATTACAGTGAAAGACACTGACTTATATGAAAAATTAAAATATATTCAAAATGCAACTGGAGGCGTTCTCTCCCCTATTGATTGTTGGTTGACAATAAGAGGAAGTCAAACATTATATTTACGTATAAAAAAACAATCTAAAAATGCATTTCAAATTGCTTCTTTCTTAAAAAAGAATGATAAAATAGATAAAATCTATTACCCTGGATTATCGCATCATAAAAATCATTTTATAGCATTAAAACAACAACGATATTTCGGAGGAATTGTTTCTTTTAGTCTTAAAAAAGACACAATAGAGTCAGCAAAAAAAGTAGTCACCTCTACAAAATTATTTAAGTTAGCAGAAAGCTTGGGGGGGACAAAAAGTTTGATTTGTCAACCAGCAACTATGACTCATAAATCTACTCCTGTAGAAGCTAGAATTCATGCAGGAATACAAGATTCACTCATACGTTTATCTATGGGAATAGAAAATGTAGAAGATCTTATAGAAGATATCGATCAAGCCTTAAAATCATTGTAACAATTTTTTATCATGTAATAAAACGCCTATATAAGACAACTCTTTACGAATTTTATCTGAAATAATCCAATTTTTTTGGTTTCTTTCTTCTGTACGAAATTTTATTAGTCTTTTAATAAGTATTTTTAATTTTCTAGAGTTTTCTTCATGATGATTGATTTCTTGAATACCTAAAATATCAAACACAAAATGAATCATATACTTTTTTAATAAAAATAAATTAACATGATCTATATTTTGAAGAGAATTATGATTCATAATATGAATAGAAGCTTGAAATAAGTGAGCTATTAATAAAGGAGTATTAAAATCATCATTAATAGCTTGATAACAAATATTTATCCAATGATTAACATTGAAAATATTGTGATTCTTTAATATATCTTTTGATGTTTTTGGTTCAAAATTTCTTAACACATTTACAGCGTTCATAATTCTATGATATCCTTTTTCCGCATCTATAAGCCCCTTATAAGAAAAATCCATAACGTTTCTATAATGAGATAATAGAATATAAAATCTAAAAATGTTAGGAGAAAAAGCTTTTCCACAGATTTTTTTATCATATTTATCATAAATAATATCTTTTATTTCCAAAAAGTTTCCTGTAGATTTGCTCATTTTTTTTCCATTCAAAGTGAACATGTTAGCATGCATCCAATAATGCGCAAAATTGCTTTTATTATAAATTCCTATAGCTTGTGCTAATTCGCATTCGTGATGAGGAAATTTTAGATCGATTCCTCCTCCATGTATATCAAAAGTTTCTCCTAAATATTTTATACTCATAGCAGTGCATTCTATATGCCAACCTGGGAATCCTTTTCCCCATGGAGAATTCCAATTCATAATGTGACGAGAATCAGCTTTTTTCCATAAAGAAAAATCGTGAAATCCACGCTTTTCTTTTAAAAATTTTAATTTTTTATGATAAAGTCGATCAATTTTATTTTTACTAATCACACCATAAGGATATGACTTTCTATATTCTTTTAAATCGAAATACACAGACCCATTTATTTCGTATGCTAATTTTTTTTTAATTAACTTTTGAATCATATCTATTTGTTCTATAATATGTCCTGTTGCTGTAGGTTCTATACTTGGAGGTAATACATTTAAAATATTCAATAAATTGTGAAAAGAAAGAGTATATTTTTGAACCACCTCCATAGGTTCCAACCCTTCTATACGAGATTTTTTATAAATTTTGTCTTCTGCGTCATAATTTTCATTCTCTAAATGTCCAACATCAGTAATGTTTCTAACATAACGAACTTTGTATCCCAAATGTTTAAGATAACGAAAGACAATATCAAACGATATAAAAGTTCTGCAATTCCCTAAATGCAAGTGATTATAAACTGTTGGTCCACATACATAAATTCCAACATATTCTTTGTGAATAGGATGAAACAATTCTTTTTTTTCTGTTAAAGAATTATATATTTTTAGATAATTTCGATTTTTATATGAATAATCTTTTTCCTCCATTTTTTAAGAAATTCCAATATAATGCAAAAATTCCTTTCGGATTTCCAAATTTTTTTTGAAAGCTCCTATTAATTCAGTAGTGACAGTGCTACTATCTATATCCTTAATTCCACGAGAATTTACGCATAAATGTTTCGCCTCTATAACACAAGCAACATCTTGTGTCTCTAACATTTTTTGCAAAGATTGTACAATTTGCATTGTCAAACGTTCTTGAACTTGTGGTCTTTTTGCATAAAAATTTACAATTCTATTGATTTTAGAAAGACCTACTACTTTTCCGTTAGAAATATAACCTACATGAGCTTTTCCTACTATAGGAAGGAAATGATGTTCACAAGTAGAATAAACTGTTATATTTTTTTCTATTAACATCTGATTGTATTTATATTTATTTTCGAAAATTGAAAAATTGGGTATATTTTTTGAATTTAGACCGCTAAATATCTCTTGTATAAACATTTTTGCTACCCGTTTAGGTGTTTTTCGCAAACTATCATCATTCATATCTAAACCTAAAATTTTCATAATTTGAAAAAAATGTTTTTCGATTCTTTCAATTTTATCTTCATCACTCATAAAACTAACATTCTTATGTAAGAAACGATCTGTATTGATTGAATGATTGAAAATACAATTCAGTTTTTCTTTTCTTAAATTTTTTTTATGTTTTTCTTCCATCATAAAATGAACTTAGTCCCTGAAAAACAAAGTTACGAAAACGATTCTGTATGAGATTCTTTAAAAAAAAGAAATAGAATTTTCATTTTTTTATTTCATCAGGTATTTTGCACACAGGAATAGGAATCATCTTATGTAAATTTTTTTTATGTAAAATTTGATATTTTTTTAAAATTTTATGTTCTATTTCAGAAAAAGTGTGGTCTTTTTTTTTCATAATTTCCATTGCCCATTCTAACTCCTCATAAGTAGCTCCTAATTGATCTTCGTCTGATCGATGATCTTCCCAAAGCCCATCCGTTGGTTCTGCTTTTTGAATTTCATTAATGATATTTAATTTTTTAGCTATAAAACGAACTTCACTTTTAGTTAAATCAGCTATAGGGTGTAAATCTACTCCTCCGTCTCCATATTTTGTAAAAAAACCGACTCCAAAATCTTCCACTTTGTTTCCAGTTCCAACAACAAGATAATTTTTAACATTTGCATAATAGTATAAAGTTAACATACGAATACGGGATTTTACATTAGCTAATGCTAAAGATAGTTTTGCACTATCAATTCCATTAGTTACATGACAAAAAGTTTTGAATAAAATAGATAAATCTTTTTTAAGATAAGAAACATTAGAAAATTTTTTTGTCAAAAATTTGGCATGTTTTATAGGTAAAAAATTTTTTTTCTCTAAAATAGGCATTTCTAGCATCAGAGTAGGAAATCTTGTTAAAGCTACTAAAAAAGATGTCACTGAAGAATCTATTCCTCCAGATATCCCAATAATAAAACCATTAGATTCAGATTTTTTAATATATTCTTTTAACCAGGAAACAATATATTTAATTACTTTTTCTGCTTTTATCATAAAATTTAAAAAATTTTAATAATGTCTTTAATTCTAAATTTAGAAACTTCTACAAAAAATTGTTCAGTGTGTATTGCTAAAAATGGAACATGTCTAACTTGTGTAGAAGAAAATTCTGAGGAATATATTCATTCAGAAAAATTGCATACATTCATACAATATGCTATAAATATTTCCGGCATTCATATTAAGGATTTGAAATCTATTTGTGTCAGCAAAGGGCCTGGATCTTATACTTCTTTGAGAATAGGAGCATCCTCTGCTAGAGGATTATGTTCGGCTTTAAATATTCCTTTGTTATCTGTCGATTCATTAACTGTAATGAGTTACAAAATAAACATAAAAAAAGGATTTTTAATCCCCATGATACATGCTAAATCTAATTTTTTCTATATTTCGTTATTTAATGAATCAAAAGAAAGATTGAATCCTATTAGGATAAAAAAATTAGACGATAATTTTTTTGAATCTTTTTCAAGATATAATAAAGTATATTTTGTAGGAAATATTCCTATTAATAATAGAAAAATTTTTTTAGGAAAAAATGAATTTTTATACAAAACTCCATCTGCAATGGACATGTCTTACATATCTTACAAAAAATTTTCCGAAAAAAAATTTCATGATATAGAAAAATTTATTCCTTTTTATTTATAATTAATTATATAAAATTAAAAAGTATTTCATAAAAATTATGATGCCAATTAGATTACAGAATTTTTTGGATATGTTTACTCCAATTATATTTGTTTATATAATTCTTTCTTTAGGATGGAACACTTTTCAATTTTTTAATGTAGAAATTATTTTAGGGTTAGTATCAATAATAAGTATTTTACACTTTTTTATTCTTTTTGATAAAAACCTTGAAAAAGGTTACAGGTCCATGATTTTTTTATCCTTTTTTATGTTGATTATTTCTCTTATTTTTTCTTTTGTAAAAATTTTATTTTCTTATAATGGAAGAATGACTTCGGATATAAAAATATCCGCGCTTATTAGTTTAATTCTATACATATTGATTCGTGTTACTTATTTTATGCGAATAGTATATGTAAAAATACATAATCCTGTTTTCATATTTATTACAAGTTTTGTTTTTTTATCTTTTTTGGGTTCTATTTTATTAATGTTACCTGCATCTACAGTAAAAAAAATATCATTTATAGATGCTTTATTTACTTCTACTAGTGCTGTCTGTGTGACAGGATTGGTAGTATTAGATACAGCCAAGGATTTTACATATTTAGGAAAAATTTTTATACTTATATTAATAGAATTGGGAGGATTAGGTATTTTAACTATAACTTCTTTTTTCAGTTATTTTTTTAGAGATGGGTTTTCTTTTAAAGAAGCTATTTTTGTTAGTAATTTTTTAAATACAAAAACAACAAATAACGTTCTTAGTTTAGCGGTAAAAGTCGTTATGTTCACTCTAACAGTGGAATTTATAGGGGCTTTATTAATTTATTTTTCCGTTAAAGATAAAAATACTATAGAATCTGATAGCTTATTCTTTTTTTCTATTTTTCATTCTATATCCGCTTTTTGTAATAGTGGGTTTTCTACCTTAAGTCAAGGTTTATATTCAAAATCTGTAAGATTAAATTATTTATTTCAACTTATTATTGCTTTTTTATTAATATTAGGAGGTATAGGTTTCAATATCTTATTTAATTTTTTTACATATATATGGTTAATTATAAAAAAATATTTTTTAAAAATTTTTAAAGATGAAGATCTACGATTCCCTGCACATGTGGTAACTTTAAATACACAAATTGTTATACTAACAACTTTTTTTCTCCTTTTTTTTGGAACCATTTTTTATTACATTAGTGAATACCATTTTTCTCTTTCCGAACATACTTCATTTTATGGAAAATGGATCGCTTCTTTCTTTTCTTCAGCTACATCTAGAACAGCGGGTTTTCATGTATTAAATATGAATTCCTTAACCCCGGTTACTATTTTTGTAACTATTTTATTGATGTGGATAGGGGCTTCTCCAGCTTCTACTGGGGGAGGGATTAAAACAAGCACTTTTGCATTATCATTAATGAATATTATTTCTTTGTCTAGAGGAAAAAATAGATTAGAAATACAGAGAAGAGAAATATCTCCTGAATCTATTCGATTATCTTTTTCAATTATTATGTTATCTATAATAGTGATATACATAAGCACTTTAATTATAATTTTTTTGGATCCAGAAAAAAATATACTGTCTATTTCTTTTGAAGTAGTTTCAGCTTTTTCTACAGCAGGATTATCTTTAGGTATTACTTCAAATTTATCCAGTGGAAGTAAATTAATTTTAATACTTTTAATGTTGTTAGGAAGAATAGGTGTTTTTAATGTCATGATTGGTTTATTAAGGAAAAATAAAATGGATTCTCATCATTATTACAGATATCCTAAAGGAAATATTCTTATTAATTAATTGATAAGTAAGTAATAAAATTCAGTAAACACAAAAAAATATGAAGATTATAATTATTGGGTTAGGTAATTTTGGAAGATCTTTGGCTCTTAATTTAACTGATAATGGACATGAAGTATTTGGTATAGATCATAAAATGGAAAAAGTAGATTTATTAAAAGATCATATAGCAAATGTAGTATGTATGGACGCAAATAACGAAGCGGCTTATAAAGTGTTGCCAATTCAACAAGCAGATTTAGGGATTGTAGCTATTGGAGAAAATGAAGGTTCATCAATAGTGACTACAGCTATACTAAAAAAATACAAACATTTAAGAATTGTTAGTCGATCTTTGTCTAAAATACATGATACAATATTAGAAGCTATGGGGATTAATGATGTTGTTCATCCAGAACAAGATGCTGCATTTCGATTGACCAAACAAATATCTTTTAATTACGCTTTAGATTATTTTAGAATAGACAATAAGCATTCTATAGCAGAAGTATTTTCTCCATGTTCTTTTAGTGGAAAATCTGTTAAAAGTTTAAAATTAACACAAAAATATTCAGTATCTTTAATTACTGTAATACGAGATATCAATAACCCAATGTCTTCTAAAGGAACTTCAACAAGAAAAGTCATAGGACTAGTTACAGGTGATACTCTTTTACAAGAGGGCGACATATTAACCCTTTTTGGGTCTAATAAATCTATTATGAATTTCGTAAAGGATAAAAAAAAGGATATAAAATAAGAATATAATTGAATTATTTTTTTATTTTATAATATTTATTTTTTTTAAGGATATTTGTGGTTTTTGCTTTCCTGAAAAAAAGGATTTCCTTCAGAAGAAAGAGATTTTCTTTTGATAAAATTTGAAAATAAAACATAAATAAAAAATCCTCCTATCATTAATATAGAACCTATTATTTCAAATAGGCAAAACTTTATTCCTTCTTTAATATCTGGAGCTATTAAATTGTATATATCTATGTAATGCCCAATCAGTAATATCATAGATATTGAAGATGCTATTTTATAATTTGATTTATTTTTACTACTAATTAATCCAAAAAAAGGAATTAAAAAATTAGGAATAAGCATCCAAAAATGTATGGAATGATAAATATCTTCTCTTTTTATAAAATATATGATTTCTTCTGGAACATTTCCATACCAATAAAGCAAAAATTGTGAGAACCAAAGATATGTCCATAATAAGCTACCAGAAAATAAGTATTTACTTAGATCATGTAAATGACTTTTGTTAAAAAATGGTAAGTATCCTTTTTTATTAAGATAAATAGATATTATTGTGATAGTACTTATACCTGTTATAATAAAACCACTTAAAACGTACCAGCTAAATAAAGTACTGAACCAATGTGGATTTAAAGACATAACCCAATCCCATGTCATGAATATAGAAATTATAGAAAAAAATATAATGAAAATAATAGATTTAAAATATAATTTCCTATAATCATTCAAAGAATACGACATATATAATGCATAAGATATTTTTTTTATATTTAAGCAAAAAAAACTACACCCCAACACATAAATTATACTTCTTACTAAAAAGAATGGGATATTAAGAAATAACTTTTTATTTACAATAATTTTATCATACTTTAAAGAAGTAGGATTGTATAAATCAGAATTCATCCAATGAAATATGTGCACAATGTCCATTGTATTTAATAATAAAATAATAAAAATTAATCCGGAACCATATGGAATGAAAGATGAAATTTCCTCCATAATAGGATGAATAACAATGGACCAACCTGATTGTGATACATTTTGTATCCCCAAAAAAAATAATGCTCCTAAAGATATAGAGGTAAAGTAAAAAATAGAAATATATAATGTTGTTTCAGGTCTATGTTCATGATCTTTTGTAAGAGAATATTTTTTTTTTATTCCTGTGAAAGATGAAATTTTTTTATCATTCATGATAAATACTTTATCTAAAGAAATAAAAACAAAACCCATTATAATAAGAATAAGAATTTTTCTATTCATTTTATGAAACTGATGCATCATACTTATTTATTTTTTTTTTAAAAACATAACATATTCTGATACTCTCCATCTATCTATTTCATTTAATTGTGAAGCATAAGAACTCATATTGTTTTTTCCATATGTAATAACATAATAAATACTTCCAATGGTCATATCTCTATCTTTATAATTAGGAACTCCTAAAATTTTTTCGTTTTTTACCAATTCTCCTTGTCCATCTCCATTTTTTCCGTGACATATAGAACAATTAATTTGATATAATTTTTTTCCTTCTTTTATTAAATCTTCCATTTTTTCTAAATGATTGTTTTTCAATGGATTTTTAATGATACCCTTTGAATCATTTAATCCTTTATTTTCAAAATCTGTCAAATTATAAAACGAATAATTTCTAGCAATAGTTCCTTTTACTGGAAATAATGAAGAAGTTTTTTCTTTAAATAAAGGAATTTTTATTTTTTTATTATTCTGATTATTAAAATCAGGATCAGAATAAGGTTCATATGCTTCTGAATAATACATATCTGGCATATACACCACGTTGGGTTTAGTTTTATCAAACCAACAAGATTCTAAAAAAAATACTGATGAAATTATGTTTAAGGTAATAAATTTATAAAAATATTTATTCATAACTCAACTTATTTATTTTTTTATAATTACTTCTATTGCTCCATTTTCTTTTAGTAGATCTACTAATTTATTGTCATTTTTCTCCGTATAAATTTCTACCAAAAACATATTATCAGTAGTTCTGGGATCCGGATTTTTTGATACACGTCCTGGAAATAATTTGCATTGAATCAGATAAGTAATACACATAAAATGTGCAGAAAAAAAGATTGATAATTCAAATATAACAGGAATAAAAGAAGGCAAGTTTCTTATCCAAGAAAAAGAGGGCTTTCCTCCAATATTTTGAGGCCAATCCCAGATCATAGTATACCAAGTTAACGCACAAGCCATACAAAAACCTAATAATCCATATATAAAAGACAAAAAAGATAAATTTGTTTTTTTTAATTTTAACACTTTAGTCAAATTATGAATAGGAAAAGGAGAATAAACTTCATGTATATCATAATTATGATATTGTATAATTTTTATACTTTTTATAAGAGTATGATCATCATCATATAATGCATGTACATATGCATATGTATTATTCATTTCATTATTTTTTATCATGATCTGATTTTAATATTGTTTTTAATTCCGATTGTGAAATCACAGGAAAAACACGTATATATAATAAATAAAGGATAAAAAATAAACCAATAGTTCCTATAAAAATCCCTACATCTACAAATGAAGGGACAAAACCAGTCCAAGAAGAAGGAAGATAATCATGACTAAGATTTAGGACAATAATATCAAATCTTTCAAACCACATTCCAACATTTATAATAATGGCTATAAAATAAGACCAAAAAAAACTTCTTCGTACAGATTTAATCCATAAAAATTGCGGGATAATAACATTACAAATAATCAAAGCCCAAAAAGCCCACCAAAAAGGACCTTTAGATGCTTCTACAGAAAAATAAATGAATTTTTCAAAAGGATTTCCTGAATACCAAGCAAGAATAAATTCTGAAATATAAGCCAGTAATACAATCCCCCCCGTTAGTAAAATAATCATATTCATATATTCTATATGATTTCTGGTAATATAATTTTCTAGAGAAAGAACTTTTCTTGCAACACCTAATAAAGTTTGGACCATAGCAAACCCTGAAAATATAGCTCCTGCAACAAAATAAGGAGGAAATATTGTACTATGCCAACCTTTGATTACAGAAGTTGAAAAGTCAAAAGAAACTATGGTATGCACAGAAAAAACCAATGGAGTGCATAGACCAGCTAAAATTAAAGAGACCTCTTCAAACCTTTGCCAATCTTTTGATGTCCCTCCCCATCCAAAACTAAGAATGCTATATATTCTTTTTTGAAAAGGATCTGAAACACGGTCTCGTATCATTGCAAAGTCAGGAATTAATCCCATAAACCAAAAAACTGTAGAAACAGAAAAATAAGTACTAATTGCAAACACATCCCATAATAAAGGAGAATTAAAATTAGGCCATAAAGTTCCAAATTGATTAGGAATAGGTAATACCCAATGTGCATTCCATGGTCTTCCCATATGAATTATAGGAAATAATCCAGCTTGGATTACTGCAAAAATTGTCATTGCTTCTGCTGAACGATTAATAGATAAACGCCATTTTTGTCGAAATAATAATAAAACAGCTGAAATCAAAGTCCCAGCATGACCAATTCCAACCCACCAAACAAAATTGGTAATATCCCAAGCCCAATTAATTGTTCTATTTAAGCCCCACACACCTATACCTGTTCCAATTGTATAAAAAATACATCCCAATCCCCACAAAAAAGCTAAAATAGAAATCAATAAAGATATCCACCATAAATTTCCAGCTTTATTCTTTATAGGATTTAATATGTCATCGGATATATTTTTATATGTTTTTTTCCCTAAAATCAAAGGTTTTCTTATAGAAGATTTGTTATGATTTAACATAATTTTATCTATTTCATTTTATCTATTTCATTTTTTTTGTTCCTAATTTTCAATTGATAAGATACATTGGGTCTTACTCCTATAAAATCTAATAATTTGTAAGATCTAGAATTTTTTATTTTCTCAGAAATAAGACTTGTAGAATCGTTAGTATCTCCAAAAGTTATAGCTTTGGTAGGGCAAGAAATACTGCAAGCAGTTTCAAATTCTTTATCTTTAATTTCTCTATTTTCTTTTTTTGCTACTCCTATAACGTACTGTGTTCTTTGTATACATAAAGAACATTTTTCCATTACCCCTCTAGTTCTAACCACAACATCTGGATTTAACCCCATCTTTCCTAGAGAATTATTCATATTAAAATCAAATTTTTGATTATTAACATAATTAAACCAGTTAAATCGTCTAACTTTATAAGGACAATTATTTGCACAATAACGAGTCCCCACACAACGATTATAAACCATCATATTCTGACCTTGTTTACCATGAATAGTTGCTCCAACTGGACATACTGTCTCACAAGGGGCATGATCACAATGTTGACACATAATAGGTTGAAAAGATACTTTTGGATTTTGATAAAGATTTTCTTCATTATTATTATTGTTCTCTTCTTGATCCGGAAAATAATATCTATCTATACGTAACCAATGCATATCTCTAGATTTTTCTATTTCCTCTTTTCCTACGACAGGAACATTATTTTCAGAATGACATGCAATTATGCAAGCTCCACATCCAATACAAGCATTTAAATCTATAGATAAATTGAAATGATGTCCATTCTTTTTCTCTTTACTTTTATTATTATTTTTGTTGTGATTTTGCCTCCAAATAGAAATTTTTTCTGGAGAAACCATTCCTTCGTGAGTTAAAATTTTCTCTTTTTCATTCCAAACTTCTTTTGGTGTGTTCAAAAATTTCTCTAAATCGGTTTCCCTAACTAAATTTCTTCCTACTGTTGTGTGATGTAGTTGTACACAAGCAAATTTATGTACTTTATCTATTTTTTTGATCTGTATATTATTTTGTACATTCATAAAATTTTCATAGCTTCTGTAAGCATTTTTCCCATTAACGATTTTAGATAATTTTCCTTTTTTTTGCCCATAACCAAAAGCTAAACCTATGGATCCTATAGCCTGTCCGGGTTGAATCAAAACAGGAATATTTTGAATTATTGTTCTGTTGTTTTTAATTAAATCTACACAGTTTCCATTTAAAGAACCATCACCGGAGTTCCAATTCTTCAATCCCATTTTATTTGCATCAAAATATGATATAGTTAAATAATTATCCCATGTACTACGTGTAATAGGGTCTGGAAGTTCTTGTAACCAAGGATTATTATGCTGATAACCATCCCCCATACTAATTTTAGTGTATAATCTGAGTTCAAAGTTTGTTTCTATTTTTTTGTTTACTCTTTTTCTTTCATATTCTTGTATCTTTATCTTATTGTTATTCGAATAATTATTTGAAATTTTATTATGATTTATAATTTTTACGACTCCATGAAATAAAGCTTCATTAAAAGAAGAAACATTAGATTTAGGTACAATATTTTTTATCCAAGTTTTCTTTAAATATTCATAAAAATTTTTTTCTTTCATTTCTCCCCAAATAATTAAAGAATCTTGAAATTGTCTTGTATTAAAAATGCGTTGAATAGTAGGTTGAATCAATGTATAAATATTACTTACAGGATAAGTATCCCCCCAACTTTCTAACCAATGAGGAACAGGAGCTAACACATCCATAACTTCATTGGTTTCATCTTTGTTTATAGAAAAAGAAACTGTTAAAGGTATTTTTTTTATAAATTTTTTTACTTGTTCATAAATAGATAATGGAAGACTATAAATAGGATTTACATTGTGAATAAATAAACCTCCAATATTTCCTGTCTCTAAATTTTTTAAAAAATTATCGAATTCATCATCATTACTTTCTTTCGAAAAGAAGTACTTATTTTCTTGTAATGCAAGACTATTAATTTTCCTATTAATCAAAAAAGATAATTCATAAGATTCTTGATCTCCATCGGCAAAAATAACGCTTTTAGACCCCATTTTATTTATTAATGATGCTATTTTATCCACATTTTTATCATTAGAATTCTTTCCAAAAAAAATTTTTTGAAAAATTTCAAACAACATTTTTTTTATATCAGAAGGCTTTCTCGCCAAACGAATATCTGCATTTGCTCCAGTTATTGTCATGTTGCTTTCTATTTGAATATGTTGCATCATATTTTTTTTGGGGGTCCTATTATGAACATAAGATTTCGCCATATTTTCTGGACTCCAATCTCCTAAAAAATCAGCATCAAATGAAATTATTAATTCTGATTTATTCAAATTAAAGACAGGAAAGCCGCGGACTCCAAATATTTCTTTTGAAGCATCTAGAGCTTTAGAATACGAAATAGGATCATAAGTAATCCATTTAGTATCGGGATATTTTTTCTTAAAATCTTGAATTAATTTTTTTGTGGAAAAACTTGGAAAAGAATGAGAAAGAAAAATTATATCTTTTTTTGTTTTAGATAAATGCTTTAAATGCCGAATCACATAATTATCTATTTTTTTCCAAGTACTTTCTTTTCCTTTTAAAAAAGGATTTTTTAATCTTTCTTCATCATAAAGAGACAACAAAGAAGATTGTATTCTTGCAGAAGTTGTATTGAAGTATTCCGAATCAAAATTCGGTTCTATTTTTATAGGACGACCTTCTCTCGTTTTTACCAAAACACTTCCTATATCGAAAGAGTCGATCATAGTTGATGCATAATAATTCGGAACACCTGGAGTTATATTATCTGGTTTTACAACATAAGGAATCGATTTAATTACTGGACCTTTACAAGCGGATAAAGTAACTGAAGCAGTACTAAATCCCAACCATTTAAGAAAATCACGTCTAGATGTTTCTCCTTTAAGAATATTTTTGATGGGATTATATTCAAATATTTTTCCTTTTTTGTTTGATTTCATAATAAATAAATAATTTTATTAATCGCTTTCATTTTATTTCAGTAATGACATTTAGCGCATTCTGTGCCTCCTACCATGTCAACAGTTATTTTATCTTTTTTTTCATTAGGAAAATATTTTTTATAATATTGATTATTATTATCTATTTCTACGTTTCTATGACAAGAAATACACCATTCCATAGTGAAATCATTAAACATTTCCACTGTATCCATTTTTTGTACTTCTCCATGACAAGCGTTACAAACTAAATTTACTTTTTTAAATTTTTTTATTGTTTTTTCTCCTGTTATGATATGTTGAGAATGATCAAAATAGACAAAATCTGGCATATTATGAACACGGATCCATTTAACGGGATAAGTTTTTTTAGAATATTTTCTTGTTTCAGGATCCCATCCTACAGCTTGATATATTTTTTGTATTTCTTGATTATATTCTTCTCTACTTTTTTCCTTTTCCAAATAATCTCCATTATATTCACTAATAGTAATATGACAATTCATACAAACATTAACTGAAGGGATTCCAGATACTTTACCATACTTTGCAGAAGAGTGGCAATATTGACAATCAATTTTATTAATTTCAGAATGAATTTTATGAGAAAAATGAATAGGTTGCTCAGGTTTGTATCCTTTATTTACATCTATTTTCATTAGAGAACTCCAAATCTCATATAACCCCAACAACAAAAAAAAACCCGTAAAACAAGAAAACAAATACCATTTGTTCTTGTTATTTCCTAATATCTTTTCGTAAAGAAAATTGATTATAAAATTTCTTCTACTAAAAGCAGAAGCCTTTCGTTCTCCTTCATTGATTAATTTTACGAGAATTTGGATTTTATATAAAATCCAAATTAGAATTAAAGATAAAATAGAAAAACAAAAAATAATGAGTTTTACTAAAAATTTTTTTTCTTCTTTTTCAGAATCATCTATTTCATCATGATTTACTTCGTGTGTTTCATTTTCTTTTTTTTTTATTAAATCCGGATTTTTTATAAAATATAATATATCATCTATCTGTTTTTCTGATAATTGAGGAAATGAATTCATTTCTACATTTTCATATTCCTTATAAATAGCCAAAGCTTCTTTATCCCCGCTTTCTCTTAAAGACTTATTATCTTTAATCCATTGTTGTAACCATTTACGATTTCTTTTTTCAGTGACCCCATGTAAAGCCGGACCTATCATTTTTTTTTCTAAATCTATGGAATGGCATGCTGTGCAATTTTTTTTAAAAAGTTCAACTCCATTATTAATATCTCCTTTTATTATGTCACTCTTTAATTCTGCTTCTCCTTTTCCTTCCCCTACCAAAAAAAAAGAAAAAATAAAAATAAAAAACAAAATTCTTCTCATACTATCAATCATAATCCATAATGAATTAATATATACCACAAAAATAAAATAAAAGGAAAAAATTCCATTTTTTGGATAAAAAAATTCGTAAATTTCTTTTTTTTTAACTTTGTTTCATGAACAGGATTTCCCTATTTTTCTTAATATCATCAATTATGTTATTGAATCATTTATATTCCAAGAACTTAAACTATAACCAGGAATTATATAAAATTAAGTTTTTCGAAGAAAAACTGTCAAATGGACTACATGTTATTTTACACCAAGATAATACGAACCCTTTAGTTTCTATTTCTGTTTTGTATCATGTAGGAAGTAAAAATGAATCCCCTGGTAGATCTGGTTTTGCTCATTTTTTTGAACATCTTATGTTCGAAGGATCTAAAAATATTAAAAAAGGAGAATATTTTAAGTATATAGCTTCTAATGGAGGAAAAAATAATGCTTATACAAATCATGATGAGACTTGTTATTACGAGATATTACCATCTGATCGGCTTCCACTAGCTCTATGGTTAGAGTCTGAAAGAATGCTTCATGCCAAAGTTGATGAGGAAAGCATTAATGTACAAAGAGAAGTAGTAAAAGAAGAGAAAAAAATGCGTGTGGAAAATCAGCCATATGTAAAATCGATTACGGAAATTATTCCTTCTTTATTATTCAAAAAACATCCATACAAATATCCAGTTATTGGTTTCGATGAAGACTTAGATACCGCAACAGAAAAAGATTATAAAGAATTTTACAAAACTTATTACGTTCCAAACAATGCTGTTTTAGTTGTATCAGGAGATTTTAATATGAATGAAGCTAGAATGTTGATAAAAAAATATTTCGAATCTATTCCTAAAGGAAAAATGAATTTTGGTATTCTAAAAATAGAAGAAGAACCAATAAAAAAAGAAATATTTCATACTTATATAGATAAAAATACCAAAGTCCCTGGAGTGTTCTTATCATATAGAGTCCCCAAACTTACAGATAAAGACTCTTATGTATTAAAAATTATTGATCATGTATTGTCTTCTGGAGAAAGTTCTCGTATTATGAAAAATATTGTAAATACAAAACAAATAGCTTCTTATGCTGGTTCATTTTTAGATTCCATGGAAGATTATGGTATTTTCATTATATATGGATTAATAAATCCAGGAGTTACATTAGATGAATTAACAAAGGGGATAGATGAAGAAATAAATGTTTTAAAGGAAAAAGGAATAACACAATATGAATTGGAGAAACAAATAAATTATTTTGAGAAAAAGTTTATTTCTGACAATTATTCTATGAGTGGAATAACCGCCAATTTATCTCATTATCATTTGTATTATCATAACGCTAATTTAATTAATACTGATATAGAAAAATATAGAAAAATAACTATAGAAGATATAAAAAGAGTTTCTAATAAATATTTTAATAAAAATAATAGAGTTCGTTTATATAATGTTCCAAATAATAATAACAAAAATCAATAAATTCAATAAATTTTTTGTAAAAATTATCTTTGCTATAATAATTTTTTTTCATACAATAATTATGTTTTCTCATACATTTAATCGTAATACCCCCCCTCAATCTCTCAAAAGAAAAACTACTATAAATATTGAAAAACCTCAGTTTTTTCAAATGAAAAATGGGTTAAAAGTTCTGATTGTTGAAAACCATAAACTTCCTTTAGTTCGGGTTGGATTAGAATTAGACTGTAAACCATTTTTGGAAAAAGATAAGGCTGGAATTAAAAAAGTTTTTGGTCACATGCTTCGTTCTGGAACAAAAAATTACACGAAAGAAGAATTAGACGATATTATTGATTATATGGGGTGTAATTTATATACTTCTTTTTCTGAAACATCTATTTTTACTATGAAAAAATATATAGATAAATCTGTATCTATAATAAGTGATATTTTTATGAATAGTAAATTTGATAATTCCAAAGAATTAGATAAAATAATTAAACAAAGAATTACAGATATTAGTCTTTCAGAAAAGGATCCAAATGCTATTTTACAAAGGGTTAGAAATGTTTTATATTTTGGAAAAAATCACCCTTATGGAGAATACGAAACTCATGATACAATTAAAAATATTACTCTTCATGATTTAAAAAAATTATACGAAAAATATTATATCCCGAATATATTCTATCTTTCTTTCATAGGAGATATTTCTAAAAAAGAAGTAGAAAAATTATGTTCTATTTATTTTTCTAAATGGAAAAAAAAGTCATACATAGATAGCCCTGTTCCAAAAGAATATTTTCTTCCATCTAAGATAGAAATAGATATAGTAGATATTCCTTCTTTAACGCAATCTTCTATTTGTTTTGGTGGTCCAATTTGCTTAAAGAAAAATGATCCTGAATATTTTTCTTCTATGTTGGCAAATGGAATTTTAGGAGGAGGAGCTCAAAGTCGTTTATTTATAAATCTTAGAGAAAAAAAGGCTTATACATATGGAGCATATTCTATTTTAAAATCTGATAAAAATATTGGTTATTTTTCAGTTTACACTCAAGTAAGAAGTAAAGTAACAGAAAATGCTATAAAGGATATCATAAAAGAAATTGTGAAAATAACAGAAAAAAAAATTCCTTTGGAGGAATTAAATATCAAAAAAAAAGAACTGAGTGGTCAGTTTATTCTTGATTTCGAAGATCCTAATAGGATTAGTGATCTTTTTATATGTGAATTAAAAAATAATCTTCCAAATGGATTTTACAAAAATTATTTGAATAAAATAGAATCAGTTACTATAGATGATATATATCAATCATGCCGTAAGTTTTTCTTAACAAAAAATGGAAGGATTATAATTGTTGGAAAAGCGAATGATATATTACCTGGGATTAAAAAATTAGGTTATCCTATTCGCTATTTTGATCAATTTGGAGCTTTAATAAAGAAATAAAAAAATGAATAATGAAAATTTTCCTTTAGAAGATCGTATTATTTCTGTGTTAAAAAGTATATATGATCCTGAAATTCCAGTAGACATTTATGAGTTAGGTTTAATTTACGATATTCAAGTTTACGGAAAAAAAGTGAAAATAACAATGACTTTAACTACGCCTAATTGTCCAGTAGTAGAAAGTTTACCTTTAGAAGTAAAAAAAAAAGTTGAATCTATACGAGAAATAAAAGAAGTAAATGTAGTTTTAACATTTGATCCACCTTGGAGTAGGGAATTTATGAGCGAGGAAGCTCGTTTAGAACTAGGATTTTTATAAAAATTTTTAATATATGAGTATTTTCGGTTTACTATTTTATGGAATATTAGCTCTTTTAATTTTATCTTTTTTTTCTAGTTTTATTTTTATAGTGAATCAAGAAACAGCAGCAATTCTTGAAAGAATGGGAAAATTTCACAGCATTCGCTATGCTGGATTAAATTTTAAGATCCCCATTGTAGATAATATAGTAGGAAAACTTACATTAAAAATTCAGCAATTGGAAGTGTTAGTAGATACAAAAACAAAAGATAATGTTTTTGTTAAAGTGAAAGTATCAGTTCAATTTAAAGTAATTAAGGATAAAGTATATGAAGCTTTTTATAAATTGGATAATTCTCATGCTCAAATCACTTCTTATGTATTTGATGTGGTAAGAGCTGAAGTTCCAAAAATGCGTTTGGATGATGTTTTTGAACGAAAAGATCATATAGCTTTAGCAGTTAAAGGAGAATTGGAAGGGTCTATGTTAGATTATGGATATTCTATAATTAAAGCATTAGTTACAGACATTGATCCAGATGAACAAGTAAAACAAGCTATGAATCGCATTAATACAGCTGAAAGAGAGAAAGTTGCGGCTGAATATCAAGCAGAAGCTGATAGGATAAAAATTGTAGCTAAAGCTAAAGCAGAAGCTGAAAGTAAAAAATTGCAAGGAAAAGGAACAGCAGATCAACGTAGGGAGATAGCTAGAGGAATTTTAGAATCAGTAGAAGTATTAAATAATGTAGGAATTAATTCACAAGAAGCTTCCGCTTTGATTGTTGTCACACAACATTATGATACTCTTCAATCTATGGGAGAAAGTGGAAACACTAATTTGATTTTATTACCTAATACACCAGGATCAGCTAGTGAAATGTTAAATAATATGATCACTTCATTTAATATTTCTAATCAAATTGGAGAAACTCTTAAAAAAAAGAACAATAGTAAAAAAAATAAATTTTAATCTTCATGGAAATTATAGGAATAGTCAAAAAATTATTTGATGTTCAAAAATTTGATAGCGGATTTAAAAAGAGAGAAATAGTTATTACCACTGAAGAACCATATCCTCAAAATGTATTAATTGAATTTATTCAAGACAAAGTGGATTTATTAAAGAATATAAAATTAAAAGATAAGATAAAAATTTCTATTAATATTAGAGGAAGAGAATGGACAAACCCAAAAGGAATTGTTAGATATTTTAATTCTATACAAGGATGGAAAATAGAACATTATTTTGAAGGAACAGGAACTTCAAATAAGACTTCTTCTACTCCATCTCCTTCTTTGTCTTCTGATGATTTCGATGATTTACCTTTTTAAATTAAATTATTTTTTAATAATTCCTGGTATATAATGTCTTTTTTGGAGTCCCATTTTTGAGATGGGGAGTATTCTCTTGCATAAGCAATAATTTGGAAATGTAGTTTTCTCCAGTTTTCTTTTTGAAAAACACATTTTGCATCTATCTCTGTTTGTTTAACATTTTTTCCATTACTCAACCTCCAACGAAACATCATTCTATGAATGTGAGTATCCACAGGAAAGACGAACTCATCAGATACATGAGATAAAAAAACAGATGCGGTTTTGTGTCCTACTCCAGGTAAAGATTTTAATTCAGAAATGTTTTTAGGTACAATTCCATTATATTTTTTCAACAAAATAACAGATAAATCATAAATATTTTTGGATTTTTTGTTATGAAGTCCTATATTTTTTATAATATTTTTTATATTTTCAATAGAAAGACGAATTGTGTCCATAGGGGAATTTATCTTATTAAATAGAAATTTTGTAATTTCGTTAACTTTTTTTTCTTTACTTTTGGCAGTTAATATTATAGATATTAGTAAAGTATATTCGTTAATATAATATAAAGTACTAATTGGATTAGGGTATAAAAAATTTAATATTTTTTCAATAATTCTTATTTTTTTTGAAAAAAAATTCATTTGATTTTACAAATCATAATTTCCACGTTATCATTATTTGTGTTCATTTTTAGTGAAATTTGATCTCCTTTTTTTAATTTTTCACTAATTATATATTCTGATATTGGATTTTTGATAAATTTTTCTATTACTCTTTTTAAAGGTCGTGCTCCATACTCTTGATCAAATCCTTTTTTTTGAATGAAGTCTATGACTTCAGGAAACAATACCAATTTGTACCCTAAATTGGATACATGAAGAATCACTTTACCTAATTCTATACGAGTAATTTTCGATATGTCCTCTTTTGTTAAAGAATTAAAAATAATAATATCATCTATTCTATTTAAAAATTCAGGAGAAAAAGTACGTTTTAAAGCTTGTTCTAGTACATATTTAATATGATTATTAAACTTTCTTGCCTGAGTATGAAACCCTATCCCTTGACCAAACTCTTTTAATTGTTGTGTCCCTGCATTTGAAGTAAAAATAATTACAGTATTTTTAAAATTTATTTTCCTACCAATACTATCTGTTACACATCCATAATCTAATATTTGCAATAATATATTAAATACTTCATGATGCGCTTTTTCTATTTCATCCAATAATATTACAGAATAAGGTCTACGACGTATAATTTCTGTTAATTGTCCTCCTTCCTCATAACCAACATAACCTGGAGGGGCTCCTATTAATCTAGATACAGAAAATTTTTCCATATATTCACTCATATCTATGCGAATTAATGATTCTTCTGAATCAAATAACTCTTTAGAAAAAATTTTTGCTAAATAAGTTTTTCCTACTCCTGTTTGTCCTAAAAAAATAAAAGAACCTATAGGAGAATTAGGGTCTTTCAATCCAGTTCTGTTTCTTTGAACAGCTTTTACTATTTTTTCAACAGCTTCATCTTGCCCTACTATTTTTTCCTTTAATATGTCCATCATTTTGCTCAATTTTTTCATTTCAGCTTGAGCAATCTTGTTTACTGGAACTCCACTCATCATAGATACTACCTCTTCAACATTTTCTTCTGATACAATTTCTTTATTTTTTTTAGAAGATTCTTCCCATTCTTTTTGGGCTTTGATTAATTGTTTTTCTATACGTTTTTCTGTATCTCGCAAACGAGCCGCCTCTTCATATTTCTGACTTTTAACAACTTTAGATTTCTCTTTTCGAATACTGTCTAATTCTTTTTCTAAAAGAACTATTTCCTGTGGAACTTTTATATTTTTTATATGAACACGAGACCCCGCTTCATCTAAAGCATCAATTGCTTTATCAGGTAAAAAACGATCTACAATATATCGTCCAGTAAGATGGACACAAGCTTTGATCGCTTCTTCTGTATAAAGAACATTATGATGAGTTTCATATTTCCCTTTTATTTTTTTTAAAATTTCTATAGTTTCTTTTTCAGAAGAAGGTTGCACAATAATTTTTTGAAATCTTCTTTCTAAAGCTCCATCTTTTTCTATATATTGTCTATATTCATTAAGTGTAGTTGCGCCAATACATTGAATATCTCCTCTTGCTAAAGCAGGTTTAAATATGTTAGAAGCGTCCAATGAACCTGTAGTACCCCCTGCTCCAATCATAGTATGAATTTCATCTATAAAAAGAATTAATCCTGTATTTTTTTCTGATTCATTTATAATAGCTTTCATTCTTTCTTCAAATTGCCCTCTATATTTAGTTCCAGCAACTAAACTTGCTAAATCTAACACAACCACTCTTTTATTGTATAACACTCTAGAAACTTTTTTTTGTACAATGCGTAATGCTAATCCTTCAGCAATTGCAGATTTTCCTACACCAGGCTCTCCTATAAGAAGAGGGTTATTTTTTTTTCTTCTACTCAATATTTGGGATACACGTTCAACTTCTTGGTCTCTTCCTACTACTGGATCTAACTTTCCTTCTATGGCCATTGAATTTAAATCTCTTCCAAAATTATCTAGAACAGGAGTTTTACTTCTAATTGAAGATCCACCTCCCCCATAATAACCAGAACCAGTCCCACTTCCACCAAAACCATAAGAAGAAGTAGAACTATCGTTTTCAATATCTTCATCGGAATAAGCAGAAGATAAATGAATTACACTGTTTTGTGAAAAATAAGAATAATGAATCATAAATTAAAATCATTAAATAAATCAAAAAAGATAAAATATCTCTTTCATTTCTACAAATTATATTTCAGAAGAAGAAATTTTTAAATTTAATCGTTCTACTAATCTTTCTACTAATTTATTTTTCTTATATAATAAATTATATTGTTTTATTCTATTTGAATTTTTTTTTACAATTTCAAATTCTAAATATGGATCATTGAATTTTTCTTTAAAAAACTTCAAAAAATATGTTTGAATTAACAAAATATTGCGATCTTCTAATTTATATGGAATTATAAAAAATATTTTATTTTTTTTCATTTGGAATCGTGTCTCATTTTTTAAAAAATATAAATGAACAGGATTTATTTTATCTGAAAATTTTTGTATGAATTTTATCCAATTTTTTTGTAAAAGTTCAATTTTTTCATCATCCTTATAATCTTTTTTATTCCTGTTTTCTTCCATTTCTTTTTCCATCTTTAAAGAAAGATCTTTTTTATTCCTGTTTTCTTCCATTTCTTTTTCCATATTATGATTATGAGTATAAAATAAATATGATAATTGCATGAAATAGATTTCAATTACTAATCGATGATTTTTATGAATTTTTTCATATTCTTTTTTTAGTCTAAAACAGATATTCAAAGCGTTCATTAAAAAAAAATATGAAATTTTTTTTGATTGCGTAATATAAGAGAATATTATTCCCTTTCTAAATTTTAGAATAGAAATGGTTTCATTATTTTTGGATAAAAATAAATTTCTAAAATGTTTAATTAATCCTATAATTAAATCATAATAATTAGTTTTTTTTTGTAAAATTTTACCCAATAAAATAAACATTTCATGCATTTTTTTATTTAAAAGGCAATCTACTATCTTAAAATAATATTTAATGTCAATGATTCCTAATTTCTGAATCAGAAATTCTTTGGATATACTGGTTTCACTATACAAAATCAATTTTTCAAATAAATAAATAGCTTTTCCAATAGATCCTTTTGCATGTTTAGACAAAATTAATAATGCTTCATTTTCTATTTCTATATCTTCTTTTTCCGCAATCATTTTCAAATGTATAAAAATTTCTTTCGTAGAAAGTCCTTGAAACTCATAAACTTGACAACGTGATAAAATCAATTTTGGTATTTTTTTTTCTTCATCTCCACAAAAAATAAATAATATATGTGGATGTTTCTCTTCTATAAATTTGATAAAAACATTGAACGAACACAGAGAAAACATATGTATATTATTAATAATAAATATATTATACATCCCTGTCCTAGGAACAAAACGAGATTGATTTATGATTCTATAAATGGACTCTGATGAATTATTAAAAATACCATCGATCTCAAATCGATTCAAAGAAAAATCTTCTAATCCTGAAAAAGAATTTAATTCATTTGATAAAATACGTGCACATGTACTTTTTCCTACTCCTTTTGGTCCAAAAAAAAATAAAATTTTAGATAAACGATTTTCTTGTATTGCTTTTTTTAAAACAAAAATTATATCTTTTTGTCCTATTACTTCATTCCATTTTAATGGTTTATATTTTTCAGATAACACACGCATAAAAAACTTTGTTATTCATAAATAAAATAAATCTTATTTTAGATGCAAAATTTCTTTAATTTTATCAGATGCTTCTTTCAAAGTATCAGTAAAATAAATCGGTAATAAACTTTTTATAATTAATTTTTTTGCCACCTTTTCATTTGTTCCTTGTAAACGAACAACTACAGGGATCTCTACATCCTGATAAATTTTATCAAAAAAATTTATAATTCCTTCTGCAACTGTATCACAACGTACAATTCCTCCAAATATATTAATCAATATTGTTTTTACAGATTTATCTTTTAATATCAAGTAAAAAGCTTTTTCTACACGTTCTCTATCAGCAGAACCTCCTATATCTAGAAAATTAGCAGGGACTCCACCACAAGACTGAATCATATCCATAGTAGCCATTGCCAATCCAGCCCCATTTACCATACATCCTACATTTCCTTCCAATTTTAAAAAGTTTAACTTATATTCAATTGCTTCTTTTTCAATGCCTTCTATGTCCTCTATATCATGTTGTATCAAATCATATTTTTTATGACGAAACAAAGCGTTATTATCCAAAACCATTTTGATATCAACTGGAACAAATTTATTATCAAATGTTATTATGAGAGGATTAATCTCTAATAATAAAGCATCGTAAGTCATGTAAGCTTTATAAAGCGAAAAAAGAAAAATACTGAAATTTTTTATAGATTCATTATTATAAATTCCTAAATTAAAACCTATTTTTCTTGTTTGAAAAAATTGAAGTCCTAATATCGGATCTATTACTTCTATACAGATTTTATCTGTATTTTTTTTTGATAATTCTTCTATATTAACCCCCCCTTCTCTAGAATAAAGAATCATATTTTTTTCTATATCACGATTCAATAATATAGACAAATAATACTCTGTAGGGGGTTCATAAAAATAAACATCTTCAGATAATAAAATTTTTTTAACTAATTTTCCTTTTTTTGAAGTTTGAGGAGTAACTAAAAATTTTCCTAAAATATTTTTTGATTTTTCATAAACTTCATTTAAACTTTTTGCTATCTGAATACCACCAGCTTTTCCTCTACCTCCAGCATGAATTTGAGCTTTAATGACTAAAGAATTTTTATTAGTTTTTTTGAAAATAATTTCAGCAGCTTTTACAGCTTCTTCAGGCGAAGAGGCAAGCCTTCCATAAGGAACTTGGATTGAAAAAGAACTCAATATTTCTCTACCTTGGTATTCATATAAATTCATGTAAAATAATTTTTAAATTAAATTTTCACTAAAATTCGTTTATTTTTATGACGTTTTTTTTAGCTTTCTAATTTCTTTTTTTAAATTAAAAAGAAGAGATTTAAATTTACGAAAAAATGATTCAGGCTAAAAATATTTACAAGTCTTTTGGAGAAAACAAAATTTTAAAAGGAGTAAATATAATGGTGAAAGAAGGAAGTATGGTATGTATTTTGGGGGAATCGGGAATTGGAAAAAGCACTTTATTACATATTTTAGGGACTTTAGACAAACCAACCATAAACAAAAAAATAAAAACTATTTTAAAAATAAACAAGAAAGAAATATTATCTATGACAGATGAAGAACTTTCTAGTTTAAGAAATAGAAAAATAGGTTTTATATTTCAAACACCTCAACTTCTACCCGAATTTACTGTATTAGAAAATATTTGTTTACCAGGTTTTATCAATAAAAAAAATAAAGAATATGTTAAAAAAAAAGCTATAGATTTATTGAAAAAGTTTAACCTATATAAGTATGAGAATTCCAAAATAGAAGAATTATCTGGAGGGCAAAAACAGAGATTATCTGTAGCAAGAGCTTTGATCAACAATCCTAAAATTATTTTTGCGGATGAGCCTTCTGGTAATTTGGATCAAAAAAATGCAGAAGAATTACACAATTTTTTTTCTTTACTTAATCATCAATTTAAACAAACTTTTTTAATTGTCACTCATAATCTGCAGTTAGCAAATATGGCTGATGAAAAACTAAAAATAGAAAATGGGAAAATACACAAAATTGATAAATAAAAATATATTATGCTTTTGAAAAATAAACTTTCAATTAAACATATTATAAGAAAATCTGTAAGTGTAAAAGAAAGGACTCTCTTTTTAATGATACATGGATATGGGAGTAATGAAAAAGATCTTTTTTCTTTTTTAGAAAAAGATCTTCCAAAAGATTTTTTTATAATTAGTATTCAAGGGTTTTATCCTATTGAAACGGGGAAATACTCTTGGTATGATATAGATTTTGATAACGAAAAAAAATTTATTAATATAACACAAGCAAAAAAAACTATTGAAAAAATATCATTTTTTATACATGAAGCCATAAAAGAGTATAAATTGAAAAAAAATCCAATATGGATATGTGGTTTTAGCCAAGGAGCTATTCTAAGCTATGCTATAGCGTTAAAAAATTCTGATAAAATAAAAAAAGTAATTGCTTTAAGTGGATATTTAGAAAATAGTCTTTTTCCACAAAAAATAAATCATTGCACCGATTTAGAATTTTTCATATCTCATGGTAAATATGATCCGATAATTCCTATAGATTGGGTAAAAAAAGGATTAAAATTTCTAAAAGAAAAAAAAATATTTTCTTTCTTTTATAAAGAATATGAATCTGAACATACTTTATGTAATACAAATTATCAAGATCTTATTAATTGGGTTAAAGAAAAACATATTTATTCTGAAAAAAACATGAATCATGAGTAAATATTCAAAATTTACATTATTTTTATTCATTTTATTGGTATCTATTTTTTTATTTGTTATAAAAAATTATACGTATGGATATATACTATTTTTATTAAGTTTAATCCCTGTTTTTTTTATTTTTAGAAATGAATTTTTATTATTAGCTTTTCTTAAAATACGGAAAAAAGATATGAAAGGATTAAAGAAATACTTAGGACACATTAAAAACCCTAAATTACAATTAACTAAAAATCAAATGGCTTATTATTATTTTTTAAATGGAATTTTATATTCAGAGGATAATATTTTACAATCAGAAAATTATATGCAGAAAGCTTTAGATTTAGGATTAAAATTTAAACAAAATATAGCTATTGCAAAACTCAATTTAGCAGTAGCGGCCTTATCAAAAGGAAATAAAAAAAAAGCAGAATTTCTACTGTTAGAAGCAAAGAAAATGGATATTTCTGGTCTATTACACAACCAAATTCAAATCATAAAAATACAAATGAAAAAAATGAATATAGGAAATATGAATAGACCTAATCCTTATGTTAGAAAAAATTTTTAATATATATAAATAAACGAACATCAGGAATTTTTTCATATTAATTGAATAAATTCATTCAAAAAATTTTTCCTAATAATTTTATTGTTTTTATATGGATCTTATCCTATATTTATTTTTACAATTCTAATTTTTTATAAATATTTCCTTCATTTCCCCCCATCAGGAATTGAACAGGATTTTCAATGGATTCTTTTATAGAGACTAGAAATCCTACAGATTCTTTCCCATCAATGATTCTATGATCATAAGATAAAGCTAAGTACATTATAGGACGGATTTCAATCGATCCATTAACCACTACAGGTCTCTCCATAATTTTATGCATTCCTAATATAGCGCTTTGTGGGGGATTTATAATTGGAGTTGATAGCATGGACCCAAAAACTCCTCCATTAGTAATAGTAAAAGTCCCCCCCGTCATTTCATCTATAGATATTGTTCCATTATGAACTCGTGTGGATAACCTGTATATTTCTTGTTCTATTCCACGAAATGATAAATGTTCTGCATTTCTAATTACAGGAACCATTAATCCTTTAGGTCCAGATATGGCAATACTAATATCACAATATTCAAAATTAATTTTTTCTTCTCCACTAATCGTAGCATTAATATCTGGATAAAGTTGCAATGCTCTAACACAAGAAAGAGTGAAAAAAGACATAAACCCCAAATTGACTCCATGTTTTTTCTTAAAAAGATCTTTATATTTTTTTCGTATCATAAAAATCTCTCGCATGTCTACTTCATTAAATGTGGTGAGAGAAGCGGTCTGATTTTTTGCATAAACCAACCTTTCAGCAATTTTTTTTCTTAAAGAAGAAAGAGGGGCGCTAGTCTTAGATCTATAAATAGGTCTGTTCATATTAGAAATAAAAGATGTTTCATTTTTTTCTAATTTTTCTAAATGATAAATACAGTCTTTTTTTGTTATTCTTCCATGTTTTCCAGTTCCTTGGATAGATTCTATAGAAATGTTTTTTTCATTTAAAATTTTTTTTGAAGCTGGAGAAGGAATTTGGGTAGGATCTTTTTCTACAGGATTTTTATGTTCATGAATAACTTTTTCTTGTTGTTCTTTTATTTTTTCTTTTGAAGAATCGATAATACATAAAACGTCTCCAACTCTTACTTTTTCTCCTTTATCTTTCATTAAAGTAATGATTCCATTTTCTTCTGCAGATATTTCTAAAGTCGCTTTATCTGAATCTATTTCTCCTATTGTTTGGTCTTTATGAACATAATCTCCGTTTTTTACAAGCCATGCGGAAACTTCTAACTCTGTAATTGATTCTCCTGGAGAAGGAACTTTGATCTGTATTATCATAATTGAAATATTTTAAAAAAAAGCTTTTTTTAATATTTTATTTTGAATTCTTAAAAAATCAGGATAAGATCCTGTAGATGGACTAGAACTTTCAGATGGAGCTATTAAATGAAATGAAATTATATCTCCTAATTTATTTAAAATAAAACTCCATAACCCCATATTTTCTGGTTCTTCTTGCACCCAAAAAATTTCTTTCTTATTTTCATATTTATCTATAAGTTTTTTAATATCATCCATTTTCAATGGATAAATTTGTTCTATCCGAATCAATGCCGTTTTTTCATCTTGAATAGATTCCCTTTTGTTCAGTAATTCATAATATATTTTACCAGAGCAAAAAATTAATTTTGTGATTTTATTTGCCTTTTTCACATAAGGATCATCTAATATCTCCTGAAATATTCCTGTTGAAAGATCTTTTATTGTGGACAAACATTTTGGATTTCTAAGTAAACTTTTAGGAGTGAAAACGATAAGAGGTTTTCTGAACTTTAATTTCATTTGTCTTCTTATAAGATGATAGAAATTAGATGGGGTGGTACAATTAACTACAAATAAATTATTATTTGCGCAAAGTTGTAAATAACGTTCAATACGTGCGGAAGAATGTTCCGGCCCTTGTCCCTCATATCCATGAGGAAGTAATAATACAATTCCATTTCTAATTTTCCATTTACTTTCTCCAGAAGAAATGTATTGATCTATTATGATTTGTCCTCCGTTTCCGAAATCTCCGAATTGAGCTTCCCACAAAGTTAATACATGAGGAGAACACATGGCATATCCATAATCGAAGCCTAATGCTCCATATTCTGAAAGAGGAGAATTAAAAACTTGTATTTTTCCTTGTTTTTCAAAAATTTTGTTTAGAAGAATAATTTCTTCTTCTTTTTCTGTTTTAATAACAACATGACGTTGAGAAAATGTTCCTCTTGCTACATCTTCTCCTGATAAACGAATATGATATCCTTCATATAAAAGTGTCCCATAAGCTAATAGTTCCGCCATACTCCAATCCACAAATTCTTTTTTTATCATTTCTAATCTTTTTTTAAAGATGAATTCCGTTTTTCTAAAAAATTTCTTCTCTTTGGGGAGAGAAAAAATTTTATGGGATATTTTTATGATTTTTTCGATAGGAAATCGTGTATCTACTTTTTTTAAGATTTCTTCATTATTAAACACGATAGGAGTATCTTTCCATTCTTCTTCTAAAAAAGAATTCAACACATTCCATTTGATGTTATTTGCATCATTATATTTCACATTAAGAATATTTTCATATTCCTTTTCCATGTTTTTTATATCATTATGACTGACAATTTTCTCTTTTTCCAATTTTATTTTATATAATTCATAAGAATTAGTATGTTTTGAAATAGCTTTATATAAAGAAGGCTGTGTAAATCTAGGTTCATCCCCTTCATTATGTCCATATTTTCTATACCCCAACAAATCTATAAAAATATCTTCGTGATAACGCATTCTAAAATCTATAGCAAAATAAATAGCCCGAATAACAGATTCCACATCATCAGCGTTTACATGCAAGACTGGGACCATAAGTATTTTAGCTATATCAGTACAATACATACTGGAACGCCCTTCACTAGGATTTGTGGTAAATCCTATTTGATTATTAATTACAATATGAATTGTTCCTCCAGTTTTGTATCCTTTTAATTGAGATAATTGAAGGACTTCATATACAATTCCTTGAGCGGATAAAGATGCATCTCCATGTATTAAAATAGGAATAATTTTTTCAGAATTAGTATTTTGATTATAGGTTATATCTATTTTTGCACGTGTAATTCCTTCTACAATAGCATACACAGATTCTAAATGAGAAGGGTTAGGGACTAAATTGAGTTTAATATATCTACCTTTGCGAGTTTTTCTTTTATTAGAAAACCCTAAATGATATTTAACATCGCCAGAGAAATTTTTTTCTTTATATTCTTTTCCTTGAAATTCAATGAATATCTGAGAATAATTTTTTTGAAAAAAATTAGAAAGAATATTTAATCGGCCTCTGTGTGGCATTCCAATTATGAATTCTTCTGTTAGATATCTGTAAGATGTATATTCTATCATTTCTTCTAATGCAGGCAATGTGGATTCGTTCCCTTCTATAGAAAACCTTTTTTGACCTACAAATTTTGTATGAATAAAATTTTCAAAAGTAATAGCTTCATTTAATTTTTTCAAAAAAAATTTTTTTTCTTCTGTAGAAAATTGCAATTTTTCTTTATAAAACCATTTCTCAATCCAATTAATTTTTTCAGGATCAGAAATATACATGTATTCTATTCCTATAGATTGACAATAGATCTTTTTTAAATGATTAATTATGTTTCTTAACGAAGTTTTCCCTATCCCTATTAATTTTCCTACATTAAAATATCTGTCTAATTCTTTTTCAGATAATCCAAAATTTATCAAGTCTAAAGAGGGTATATGCTTTTTTATTTTTTGTAGAATAGGATTTGTATTTGCAAAAAAATGCCCTCTCTTTCTATAAGCATGAATTAAATCATATACTAAAAATTCTTTTTGTATATCTTTTGATTTTATAACATTTTTATAATTTTCTTTTCCAAAATCAAATCCATGAAAAAAAGCACTCCAAGTTGATTCTATTGAATTGGGATTTTCTTTATATTTATTATATAGAAATTCTATATCTTTGAAATGAATGCCATTTAGAAAAGAATATCTATCATTCATAGACTCATATATTTATTTATTGTTTTTATTTCAAATTTAAGCATTTTAAATATCTATCAAAGTTTATTTATGATTTTAATGATTCTTTATACGCAATTGCATCTTTTAAAATTAAATTCAACCCCTCTTTCCTAGATCCTATAGCTGTAGCGAAAGAAGAGTCCCCCCAATGTTTTCCATGTATATAACCTGCCATATTACATATAATCTTATGAGCATGAACATTATTATTTTTGATTACAAAATCAGAAATAGATATAAAAATAATCGCTTTTTTATTTTTTGTAAACCCTATAATTATAAACAAATTATTTATCTCATGTCTTAAGTCTAAGACTACTTTTCTCATAATATTTATTTCTTTTTCTTCATGAGGATCAATTTCACATATATATTTTATAGAAGAAGATAATTGTATTGCTTTCAAAGAATATTCTTTTTTTAATATTTTTATTTTTTGTAAATTTACTTCTGATATTTCTTGTTTTAATTTTTCATTAGACTTTTTCAAAATTAACAAACTTTTTATGGGGGATTCTGGACATTTCATTATCTTTTTCAAAGATTGATATTGATCACGAATATATTTCAAATGTTTAACAGCTTTCTCATCAGTTATGGCTTTAATTCTACGTATTCCATGTGATATAGAAGATTCTGATAATATTTCAAAAACATGAATTAATCCAGTACGTTTAACATGTGTTCCAATACATAATTCGGAAGATTCCCCAAAAGTAATAACTCTAACCTTTTGTTTATATTTATCTTGAAATATTTCATTTATCCCACTAAAAGAAATATTTTTTTTAGCTTCTTGTAAAGAATGAAACGTTTTTATTTCCAATAAAAGATCATAAAAAATTAGTTCTTGAACAAGATTTTCTATTTTGTTTAACTCTTGATGAGTTATTTTTTTATAATGAGAAAAATCAAATCTTAGATAATCGTCTCCTACATAAGATCCTTTTTGTTGAATATGATCCCCTAAAACTTTTTTTAAAGAAAAATGTAATAAATGGGTAGAAGTATGATTTTTCTCTATTTTTGATCTTCTATTTTTATTTATGATGGCTTTAAAAGAAGAAAAAATATTTGAAGGCAATATTTTAACATGATGTATAATAATGGAATTTTCGATTTGAGTATCTAACACATCAATTTTTTCAAATTTATTTTTTATAATACCCACATCACCCAATTGACCTCCACCTTCAGGATAAAAAGGGGTTTGAGAAAAAACTAATTCATAATAATGAATTTTTTTTAATTTATTTTCTACTTCTCTATATTTTAATATATAAATATCACATTCCATACAATTATATCCTACGAAATTTTGGTTGACATGAAAATCATCATGGATTTTAATCCAATCTTTTTTTATCATTGAATTATTTTCTTTTTTTGATCTTTTTTTTTGTTCTAACAATTTTTTTTGAAATGATTTTTCATCAATAGATAAATTGCTTTTTTCAACTAATATTTTAGATAATTTGATAGGAAAACCATAAGTATCGTGTAATTTGAAAATTTTTTTTCCATCAATAATTTTTTCTTTTTTTTCTTTATGTTTATTAATTATATGTTGAACTTTTTTGCTCCCTATTTCAATAATATTTAAAAAAGATAATTCTTCTTCATTGATAATGTCTTGTATATATTTTTTTTTATTTTCCAATTCTGGGAAAGAACTTTTCATTTCTCTTACCAAAGAATTGACAAATTTATAAATAAAAGGTTCTTTTTGATTAAAAAAACGTCTTGCACAAACAACAGACCTCCTCAATATTTTTCTAATCACATAACCGGCTCCATTATTGGACGGTAATTGACCATCTGAAATAGAAAAAACAATAGCCCTTAAATGATCTGCTATAATCCGTAAGGACACTTTTTGATCAAAATCCTTTTCATGATAAATATTTCCTAAATAATCTTTTATATCTTGAATAATAGGATAAAAAATATCAGTTTCATAACTAGAAACTTTACCTTGTAAAACCATACATAATCTTTCCAGTCCCATTCCTGTATCTACATGTTTTTTAGAAAGTTTTTCTAATGTTCCATTCGATTTACGTATAAATTCTATAAAAACAAGATTCCAAATCTCTATTACTTCAGGATGTTTTTTATTAATTAAATATTTCCCAGGTAATACTTGTTTTTCTTTATCATTACGTAAATCTATATGAATCTCTGAACAAGGGCCACAAGGACCTGTTAATCCCATTTCCCAAAAGTTATCTTTTTTTCCAAAAAAAAGAATATTTTTTTCATCAATTAAAGTTCTCCAATATTTGAAAGTTTCTTTATCCATAGATAGTTTATCTTCTTGATCTCCAGAAAAAACAGATACATAAATATTTTTATTGGGAATATTATATACTTCGATTAATAATTCTAAAGCCCATTCTATGGTTTCTTTCCTAGAATAATCTCCAAAAGACCAATTTCCTAACATTTCGAACATCGTATGATGATAATTATCATATCCAACATTTTCTAAATCATTATGTTTTCCAGTTATTCTAAGACATTTTTGAACATTCGCAATTCTAGTATATTCAGGTTTTACATGTCCCAAGAAATAGTCTTTAAAAGGATTCATTCCCGCATTAACAAAAAAAAGAGAAGGATCATTTTTTGAATAAATAGGATAGGAAGGAATGATTTTATGTTCTTTTTTTTTAAAAAAATTGAGAAAAGTGTCTTTTATAAATTTATATTTCATTATATTTTTTCTGTATATCTGTATTTCTGTGATTGTTCTATAGCGTCCATAATTTTTTCCATTATGAAATCTGTTGTATCTTTTTTTAAATCTAATTGGATTGGCTTTTTGAATTTCATTTTTTGTAAAACTCCTTTTTTCTTAATACGAATTCCCTTTTTATCATAAGCTTTCTGAAATCCATCTATTACAATAGGAACAACAATAGGATTATACTTCCTGATTACATGAACGATTCCTCTTCGTCCTGGAGCAAAAGCTTTAGTTGTTCCTTGTGGAAAAGTAATTAACCACCCATCATTAATAGCTATTCCCATACGATTAATTTCAGATATTATATCTATGGAACGATCAACTTTTCTTTCCTTTTTTATCCAAGTTCTTGTTACAGTAATCCCACCTGAATAAGTGAATAATTTTGTTAGAAACCCTTGATTCATAGTTTCCTTTTCCGCTACATAATATAAATTAACTTTAGGATTTAATAGATAAATAGGGTTTTTAATGCTATTGATAAAACCATTTTTTACGCTACAAAATACATGAAACATAGCAAAAACATCCGCGAAATAAGTTTGATGATTAGATACAAAAAGAACTTTTTTATCAGGTAAATCTTTTATATATTCAGTTCCTTCTAAATGTAACTGGTTGAATCCATTATAACGATTGTAAGAAATACAACCCAGAGTAAGAATTAAAAAACGTTTTATGAAATGCAAATTTCCAAATGCATCTCTGAATAGAGTACTTTCTTTTTTTCTTAAATGTTTTTTAAAAAAAGACAAATGAAAATTCACTGTTTATTTATTATATGTTTTTGTTTTATGAAATTTGAATGAATAATAAGATAAAATAGTGATAATTAATAAAACTAACAAACTATAATATATCCAATAAGGAATAAAAATAGGATCTCCTTTTGCATAAGAATGCAACCCTGACAAATAATAATTTACTCCAAAATAAGTCATTAAAATAGAACTCACTGATAATATGCTGGAAAAGTTAAAAAAAAATATGTTTTTTAAATATGGAATTAAACGAATATGTAATACGAAAGCATAGACCATTATGCTAATCAAAGCCCAAGTTTCCTTAGGATCCCAGCTCCAATAACGCCCCCAACTATTATTGGCCCAAACAGAACCTAAAAAAGTTCCTATGGTTAACAAAAAAAGCCCTATAGTCAAACATATTTCATTAATAATAGTCAATTTTTCAATATGTATATGAATTATGTCACTATAATTTCGAAAACATGCTTTTAATATAAAAAAAAGCAATACTAAAAAACCCAAAAATGCTCCTGTTAAAAAGAAACCATAACTTGATGTTATTGTTGCTACATGTATAATTAACCAATGTGATTTTAAAACTGGAACTAAATTGGTTATCTCTGGATCCATAACATTTCCATGTGCTACCATTAATAAAATGGACGCGATTAAAGTTGTAATTCCTGAAACAAATTTATTTTTATAGAATAAAAAACCTATACCGATTAAACTCCAACTAATGAAAATAACAGATTCATACCCGTTAGTCCATGGTGCATGTCCAGAAATATACCATCTAGAAATTAAACCTAAAAAATTTAAAATAAACAAAATAAATAAAATGAAAAGAAACATTTTAGAAAAAAAATGGATGTATTTTTTTTGGAAAAAAATTAGAAAAAAAGAATGAATAATAATAATTACCCCAAAAAAAGCATATAAAAAAGATAAGACATAGAATATATTTAATTTATTATAAAGAATTTCTACAGATATTTTATTTTCTGAAGGCAAAATAGATTTTGCATATTTTAGTTGATGTAATCGTATTTTTTGAATTTCATTATCTGCGATGTCCCAATTTTTTTCATTTTGAGATAATAACAAAGATTTTAGATAATTATTAAACATAGATAATCCTAAAGGATTCAATTTATTCGAAGTTGAAATCCAACTAGACCAAGTATTATTTTTATCATGAGGGATAGGAAAAATCCGAATATATTTTCCTTGAAAAATTTCATGTATAATCCCCACACGTTCACTAATATTTAGTACAGCTTTATCGTATTCATTTCTTTGAATAGGATTTTTGGAAAAAGCTTGTTCATAGTCTTCTTGTAAAATGAATTTTAACTTTGAAGTTTTGGGATCTATGAAATACAAATCAATAAGGGAAACGTAAAATTGTCTATTTGCCTTTATTTTTTTTAAAAATTTTTCCCCTCCTTTTTTATCTACTTTAATAAAAGGAATTTTTGTCCAGAATATATTATCTTGATGTATGGATATAAACCATTGGTTAGGGTCTAAACTTCCTATGGAATCTTTTTTGTGTATTTTTCTAAGTAATTCAATCGCAATCGTATTAATGGGTTTAATTCTCCCTTTATAATCTTGTACTAATAAACGTCCAAAATTTTCACTATGTTTTTTTGGAATATGAATTCCATCAAATAGATTTTCTAAAGGAATTTTTTTGAATTCATGAGAAAAACCCAAGTTTTGGGGATTGAATAAGAAGAATATAATAAACAATAAAATTGAATAGTTTTTATAAGATAAATATTTCAATTTTTTTTTGAGATAACTAAATCTAGTTCCTTTCCAGAATAAGGTTAAAAACATTCCTATACTCATAAGAATATAACCTATATAGGAAAAACATGTTCCTAAATAATCATTATTAACAGAAAAATGAGTTCCTTTTCTATCTGGATCGTATCCGGACTGAAAAAATCTAAATCCTTTATAATTTAAAACATGATTCATATAAATGAAATGATTTTTTTTCTTGCTTTTATCTATTAATGTTATATGACTCATAAAAGAAGATGGAAATTCAGAACCTGGATAATTTTCTATTTTGAATTTATTCAATTTCAAAAAAAAAGGAAGATTAAAAAAAATTGAACCATATCCAATGGATATTTTATAATCTTTAAAAAATAAAGGAGGACTCATACTTGTTGTATTTCCTCCTCCTAAAAATGTTACTAATTGGGATTGATTCTTGAAAAAAATTTTTGCCGTAATAGCACTTAATTGATTATTTTCTTCATAATTATTACATGATTTTACATATTTTAATTTTCCTTCTACAACTCCTTCAGGAATAACCCATTGCATAAATTCATGATTTTTATCAATTATCATTTGATATAAATGTTTTATCTTCAGTATGTTATGTTTATCTTTTAACAAAAAATTAATTTTTTGATTTGTCATGTTAATGCTTTTTCCATAAAAAGATGACTTTATGTAAAGTTTATTGTTCTTTTCAAAAATTATAATTCCAAAAGGAATTTTTTTATTAAAAGAAAATAAAACACCATTCACGTCTGTAACTTCTCCGCTTTTAACAAAATGTTCTGTTCTTTCTTTTTGATTTGTTGAAACTATTCTTATGATTTTCTCTGTAGGTTTCTCTTTTGAGAAAATAATCTTTGCGCATGGTATATAATCTACAATTTTTATTTTTAAAGGGTTATCTTTAAAAATAAATTTCCCCTGATATCCTTTGTGAAAAGAAGAAAAGATATAAGGATCATGATAAAATCTATTGTAAGATCCTTGACTTACTTTTAATTTTATGTAATTTTTACTAGAAATAATTTTTCCATTTGTTTCTCCTTCCCTTATGGACATCGTCCCTTCAAAACTAAAATATCTAGAAAAAACTCCTCCGATAAAAATTAATATAAATGATAAATGAAAAATCAATAAAGGAAATTTTTTGTAAGTCCATAATTTATATTTATATATGTTTCCCATTAAATTTATTATGATAAACAACATGATACTTTCAAACCAAGTAGATTCATAAATAAATATTTTTGCCACATTTGTGGAATACTTCTTTTCTATAAAAGTAGCTGTAGCCATAGATAACGCTAACAATAAGAATAAAAAAGAAGTTATTTTTGTGGAGAAAAGAATTTTTTTTAATGTTTTTAGCATTTACTTGTTTGTATTTTTTTTATTTATTCATATATAATTAGTTCATCATAAGCTAGATATACATTATTAGGTAATTGTGTTTCAATTTCTTCGTGAAATCCAAATGTATGGCTAATATGTGTCAAATAAGTTTTTTTAGGAGAAATTTTTTGAATGATATTCAAAGTGTCAGAGAGCATGAAAGGAAAAGGATTTTTTTCTACTTTTTTTAATACGTTTCTTAATACATTTAAGACTAAAACATTTATACCTTTTAATTGTTGTATTGTTTGAATAGGAATTGTGCTAGCATCTGTGATGTACGCAAAATTACCTATACGAAACCCTAGAATAGGAAGATCTCCATGCCATATAGACAAAGGAAAAATTTTTGAATTCTCTACTAAAAAAAAATCTTTGTAATCATCTAATTCATGCGAAAAAATCCTTGAAACATTTGATTTTTTATTTTCAGAAAAAATATAAAAAAATCTTTTTTTTAAATTATCTATAACTCTACGTAATCCATAAATAGAAATAGGCATATTCATATTATGATTAATTGGCCTTATATCGTCTAATCCCCCTATATGATCTTGATGTTCATGTGTCATAAAAATGGCATTCAATTTTTCATAATTGCTTCTTAACATTTGATAACGAAAGTCTGGCCCACAATCTATCAAAAAATTTTTTTTATCTTTTTCAATTAAAACAGAGCATCTTAATCTTTTATCTTTTAAATTTTTAGATAAACATACCGGATGTTTAGATCCAATTACAGGGATTCCTTGAGAAGTTCCGGTCCCCAAAAAAGTAATTTTCATATATTTTTGTATATATTCTTTTGTATTTCATCTATCATATTTTCTTTCTCTTTCAAGAACTTTTTAACAGAATCTCTTCCTTGACCTAATTTGATATCTCCATAACTAAACCAAGATGAATTCTTTTTAAGAATTCCTAAATCTACTCCTATATCCAATATTTCACCAATTTTAGAAATCCCTTCTCCATACATAATGTCAAATTCTGCAGTTCTAAAAGGAGGAGATAGTTTATTTTTCACTACTTTCACTTTTGTTCTATTTCCTAATATCTTTTCTCCGTTTTTGATTTGATTTCCTCTTCTTATATCTAATCGTATTGAAGAATAAAACTTCAAAGCATTTCCTCCAGTTGTTACTTCTGGATTTCCATAAACCCCTATTTTTTCTCTTAATTGATTAATAAATATAAGTATGCTTTTAGATTTTCCTATACTTGAAGTTAGCTTTCTTAAAGCTTGAGACATTAATCTTGCTTGTAATCCAATTTTGGAATCACCCATTTCTCCTTCTATTTCACTTTTAGGTGTTAAAGCTGCTACAGAATCAACTACTATTATATCAATAACACCAGATCTAATTAAATTATCAACAATTTCAAGTGCTTGTTCTCCATTATCTGGTTGAGATATTATTAATTCTTTTACATTCACTCCTATTTTTCTAGCATAAGTACGATCAAAAGCATGTTCTGCATCTATGAACCCAGCAAACCCCCCTAATTTTTGCGATTGAGTTATAGCATGTAAAGCTAAAGTAGTTTTTCCAGAAGATTCAGGACCAAATATTTCTATAATCCTACCTTTTGGAAACCCTTTTATTCCTAAAGCAATATCTAAACTTAAAGATCCAGAAGATACAATTTCTAAATTTTCTGTATGGGAATTTCCCATTTGCATTACAGTTCCTTTCCCATATATTTTATCCATTTCTTCCAAAAGAAGTTGTAAAGATTTTCTTTTTTGTTCAATTTTTTCGTTCATAACTTTGAGAATAAATTTTTTGAAAAATTAATATCACTCATAATACATAATATGGTTTTATTATGTATTTGTATATAATAGTTAATTTTTGTAATTTTTTTTAAAAAGATAAATCTTATTTTTTGGGAATCTTAATTTATTCCCAGGAGGAATAAGATCTACAAGATATTGCGGGTTCAGAAGAATTAAATCTTGATAAGAAAGATTTAAACTATAAGCAAAAAATTTCAGCGAAATTTTTTCTTTTACAGGAATTAATACAGTTTCTGTATATTTATATCTATAGGGAGAAGAATGATATATAGAAATATTATGTTCCTTATAATAATTCATTATATAATTTATAGCAATAAATTTAGGAATATAATTCTGAGTTTCTTTAGGGAAAAACTCCCATAGTTCCCAAAAGCTTTTCCGGTTATTATGCCGTTGTAATATTTTATCTACTATTCCAGGCCCTGCATTATAAGCCGCTAAAACTAATTCCCAATTTCCTATTTTTTTATATAAAAATTTCAAGTATCGACAAGCTGCTTCCGTAGACTTAATAGGATCATTTCTATCATCAGAAATATTGTTAATATTAAGATTATATATTTTTCCAGTTTCTGGCATAAACTGCCAAATTCCTCGTGCTCCTGCTTTAGAAATAGCAACTGGATTTAAGTTGGATTCTATAATAGCTAAATATTTTAATTCTTTGGGAAGTCGGTAATTTTCAAGTTTTTCTTCAAACATAGGAAAGTAAAAATCTGACAACGAAATAATTTTTCCTATATATTTACTCATACGAAGATAACTTTCTACAGAAGCATGTACAAGACTATTATATTTTAAAATTTTAATTTTAGATTTTTGATTTAAAAAATTTAATCTTAATCTAAGTTCTTCAGGGTTGATATTGATAATGACAGCGTTTTTTTTATTATTATTACGAGGGTGAAAAGACAATCTTTTTCCAGATAAGGATTTTTTCTTCCCTCCTAACATTTTTTTCCATAATTTTTCTGTATTATGTATGTTATTTATATCTTCTAATTTTGGGTTATAAATATTTTTGTAAAAGTTCATTTTCATTACGTTTTTCTGTTCTAAGAATGGTTTTGATATTGATTGAATTGCCAGGCTTTTTAATATGAACATAAAAAACATAATATTTCTTATCGTTGTCGTTCCCATTATTTATTAGTTTGATTTATTTCTAAAATTTTAGAAAAAAAGTACTAATAAACAAACGTAAATATGAAATATTTTTATTCTTTATCCGTTTCTGATTCTGAATCTTTTTCTTCAGATGCTTTTTTGAACTCTTTTAAACCAGTTCCCAATCCCTTCATTAATTCTGGAATTTTCTTTCCTCCAAATAATAAAAGGGCAAGTATGACTATCACCACGATTTCTGTGGTGCCAAAAGTACCAAGTATCACAGAAAAGATATAAATTAACCCCATTGGAATTTTTTTTAAATATAAAAAATTATTTTATTCTATTTGAAAATAGAATAATCACTCAAGCTTACTTTTTTAGTTTTTTCACCTGTATATATTGAATGATTTCCTATTATTGAATATTTCAAATTAGCATATTGAACTATTGTATAATTTTGAATTAAAGATTTTTTTATATTGCTATTTTTTATTTTTGAATATTTTCCTATTGAAACATAAGGGCCTATAATACTATTTTCAATACTTGTACTTTTTCCTATTGAACAAGGTTTTATAATTAAACTATTTTTTATAATAACTTTTTTATGAATTAATTCTGAATTTTTGGACTCCATAGATAGTAGTTTGGAATTTGAAGAAATAGTTTTTTTTTGATCCCCAAAATCCATCCACTCTTCAACTTGTTTGCTAATAAATTTCTCGCCTTTTTTTCTCATATTTTCCAAAACAGACGTTAGTTGATATTCTTGTTCATTTTTAATATTATGATTAAATAGAAACTGCAATTCTTCCTTTAAAAGCAAACTATTATTAAAATAATAAAATCCTACAATTGCAAGATTAGATACATGATTCTTTGGTTTTTCTATAAAATGAGTGATTCTCCCTAAAGAATCACATTTTACGATACCAAATAAATGAGGATTTTTAACTTTTTTTGTCCATATAATATTATCATGAGTGATTTCTTTATCAAAAGAATTATGGTAAAATAAAGAATCAGAAAAAGCAACGATAACAGGTTCTCCTGTTAAAGATTTTTTAGCTTTTAACAAAGCATCAGCAGTTCCAAGGGGAATGATTTGATAATATATAATTGGATTTACACTCATATCATGAGATAATTGAATTAATTGTTTTTCTACTTTCTCCCCGAAACTTCCTATAATAAAAACAATTTCTTGTATAGAAAAAACTTGAATAAGTTTGGATAAACTTTCCATTAATCTTCTTAAAATTGTTTTTCCAGCAACATATATCAGTGGTTTAGGAGTATTTAAAGTATGAGGAAGAAGACGTGTCCCTTTTCCAGCCATTGGTATTATAATTTTCATATCATTTGTTTTTTTTTATATTCCAGTACTTCCAAAACTATTACTTCCTCTTATACTTCTACTTAGAATAGAACATTTTTCCCATTTTATTTTAACACCTTCGATAATATCGAATATTACTAATTTATCATTAGGTTCAATTATCATATTTTTAAAAAAAATGTTGATGACAATTATTTGAATTTCATTATATAATGAATATTTTTTATTATTTATGTTTTTTGTGAGATGAATTATACAAATAGATTCTATAAATTTTTTAATCAAAGAAAAAGAATACCTAGTATTTTTAGGAATTTTAATAAGAATACCCGTTGAAATTAACTTTCTTTCCAAGAATTTAATAGAAATAGATTCTTTTATGTTAGCGATCAAAGTGTATCTACATATTTTTGTACACAAAATCTTATTTTTATTTGATTAGACTAATCAATCTTTTTTTTTCTAATAAAAAAATAGTTATCAAATATAAAAACTGTAAAAATAAATTCAATAGCACTTTTTTTTTCATCATAAAAACAATAAAAAGTGCAAATAAAAAATGTATTATAATATTTCTTATTTTTTTATTACAAAATTTAAAAAACTGTTTCTTTCCCCAAATGTATAAAATTACCAACATAGATCCATAAGAGATCAAAGTCCCCCAAGCAGGAATCATAAAACTATTATAAATAATAATAAAAATAATATTAAATAAAAAAGTAATTAATACACCGATTAAAGATATATAAGTACCAATAATAGGTTTATCTATAATCTTGTAAAAAATAGATAAATTAGTGTAAATTCCTAAAAAAATATTCCCCATCATTATTATAGGAATGATGGAAATAGCTGTATGATATTTTTTATCAATTAAAAATTTCATAAAAATATTAATATTTCCACATATTAGTACATAAAAAATTAATCCAAATAAAACAAATATATAAGTGATTTCTTCATAATAATATATAGCATCAGAATCTTTAGATTTTTTAAAAAAAAAAGGTTCAATCCCTAATCTAAAAATTCTAATATATATACTCATGAAAGTCGCAATTTTATAGCAAGCCGAATAAGATCCATTAATTTCATCTGAAACCCATCTTTTAATCAAAATTTTATCCAAATTTTCATTAATAGAAAAAGAGACAGTTCCTAACATTACAGGGATCCCATAACTTAACATGTTTACAGCAAGAATTTTGCTAAACTTTTTTATAGTTACTTTTTTCAAAATAATAGGAAGTATCAAAAATAAATTCATTAAAGAAGAGATCATATTTGCAAAAAATATATAACCGATTTTATCGGTAAAAGAGTCTACCCATTTAAAAATGAAAAAAAAGAAAGTTTTTTGATAAATCTTATCAGAACAAGAGAATAAATATATTATCACAAACGATTGTATCAATATATTTGTAACATTTATTGTAGAATATTGTAAAGGTTTATCATTAGCACGAAACCAAGCCATAGGAAGAATACAAATTGTATCAAAAAATATGATTAAAAAGAACATCAAGAAATATTCTGGATGATTATCATATCCAGCAATGGCTGATAAATATTTTACTATATTTATAGATATTATTAAAAACAAAGAACTTATAAGAAATTGTATTATAACTCCTGTTGAAAAAACAATTTCTTGATTATAATTTTTTTTATATAAAAATCTAAAATAAGTGTTTTCTAATCCAAAAGAAAGAAATCCTATGATCATAAAAGACAATGCATACATATCTGTATAAAGAGAAAATTCTTCTCTTTTAAAACAAAGAGTAAAAAATTTTAAAAAAGCATAATTAACAATTCTAGGAAATATGAATCCTATAGAATAGATAATTGTTTGTATTGTTAATTTTTTGTACAAAATCAATACTTTTAAATTAAAAGTTTATAATTTCAATATTTTTTATTAAAATTTTATGTGGAAGAAAGTAACTTTGACGAAAGTTTCAATATAAAAAAAATGAATTATCATAAAAACTCAAAAGAGTTTATGCTGTATGCAATAAAACATAAAAAAATTAGTAGTTTAACAATTGATGAATATATTAAATTTATGACTCCTTATATTGTGGAAGAAAGAAAATTAAATGTAGCTCAGATGGATGTGTTTTCTCGTTTGATGATGGACAGAGTCATTTTTTTAGGAACAGCAATAGAAGATCAAGTATCCAATATAGTACAAGCTCAACTATTGTTTTTACAATCTGTAGATTCTACGAAGGATATACAAATATACATTAATTCTCCAGGAGGAGATGTTTATGCTGGATTAGGTATATATGATACAATGCAAATTGTAGAACCAGATGTAGCAACCATTTGTACTGGAATGGCTGCCTCCATGTCAGCTGTATTACTTTGTGCGGGAGAAAAAAATAAAAGATCTGCATTAAAACATTCTAGAGTTATGATTCATCAACCTATAGGAGGAACGCAAGGTCAAGCTTCAGATATTGAAATCACAGTTCGTGAAATTTTAAAATTGAAACAAGAACTTTATGAGATTATATCAAAACATTCTGGATTACCTATTGAAAAAATAGAAAAAGATTCAGATAGGGATTATTGGATGACTTCTATAGAAGCTAAAGAGTATGGGATGATAGACGAAGTGTTAGAAGGTAAGAAAGGTAAGAAATGATCACGACAGGATTCGAACCTGTAACCTACTGCTTAGAAGGCAGTTGCTCTGTCCGTTTGAGCCACGTGATCTATATTAATAGTATCGGGGTAGCAGGATTTGAACCTACGATCTCCTGGTCCCAAACCAGGCGCGATAACCAAACTACGCTATACCCCGCCGTTGCGGAGAATGTGGGATTCGAACCCACGCGGTATTTACAATATACCGACAGTTTAGCAAACTGCTCCGTTAACCACTCCGGCAACTCTCCCCAAAAAATATACAACAAATCTAAAGCAGATCTATAAAATAAACAAATAATATTAAATCAAAGCTTCGGATATTCAATTCTAGTGTGATAAATATTCCTTAATTTCTTTTTTAAAACTTGTTTTACTTTTTCTATTTCTTTTAAAGTAATGTCTGCATTAGAAAATTGATTTTCAATTTTTTGTTTTTTTATTATGTTTTCCACTAAATTCTCTAAATCTTTAGCAGACGGATTTTTTATACTTTTTGAAGCCGCTTCTACAGAATCAGCTATCATGACAATAGCGGTTTCTTTGGAAAATGGTTTAGGGCCAGAATATTGGAATTGTTTTTTATCCACTTTTACATTTGGATATTTTTTTTTTTGTTTTTTATAAAAATAATAAACAATATTATTTCCATGATGAGTACGTATAAAATCAGTAACAGGATCAGGTAAATGATATTTTTTTGCAAGTTCAACTCCTACTGATACATGTTCTAAAATAATTTTAGCACTTTCTATCGGACTTAATTCTTTATGAGGATCAATTATATTCTGTTGGTTTTCAGTAAAAAATGTAGAGTTTTTAATTTTTCCTATATCATGATAAATAGCCCCTATTCTTACCAATAAAGAATTAGCCCCAATTGCAACAGCTGCTTCTTCTGCAATGTTTGCTACTGTTAAAACATGCTGTAAAGTTCCTGGAGCTTTTTTAGATAATAATCTCAATATAGGAGTATTGGGATCAGACAATTCTAATAATGAAATATCTGAAGTTAAATTCAATAACTTTTCGAAAAGAAATATTAATGGATGAACAAATAAAGTTAAAATTCCACTAAAAAAAAATAGAGAAAAAGTATACAAAGAAATTTTTTCCAAAGAACCTTCACGTATTAAAGTGAGTAAACTGAAAGTGATGATATAAGTAATGATTATTTTTGTTGCAGCAATAAAAAGATTTGCCATCTTATAGGGGTTTTGTTTCGTTAACATAACTAAAATACCTGTAGTAATTTGAATAAAAATAAATTCAAAACTATTTGGAGTAATTAATGATAATAATAAAATAGTTATTAAATGAATAAAAATACTCAAATTAAAATTGAAAAAAGCACGTATACTTATAGGTAGTATGCAAAAAGGAATAATATATAATATCTTAGAATGATATTTTAAAATTGTAATGGTAATTAATGATATTAATAATATATTAATAATCAAAAAATTTATCTCTCTATTATTCTGGAATATTTTATTTTCAAAATAAAAAATGTATAATATAAACAGAATAAATATCATGCTTATTATTAAAAAGTCTCCTATAACAAGACAATAATATTTTTTTTTATTCCATATTTTATTCTCATATTCCTTTTTGAAATAAGATAAAATTTTAAATTTTTTATTATTTATAATCTCATTATTTCTAATAATATTATCCCCTTTCGTAAATGTGTATTCAATTTTGTTTATAGATTGAATTTTTTTTTGAAAAAAAAAATCAGTATAATATTGGCTATAAAATAAATTAGGAACGATAATTTTTCTTAAAAATTTTTTTAAAATTTTTGCACGATAACTTTGATTTCTAAAATTATTTTCAATGATATTATTAACCTTTTTATGATTGAAAATTCTTTTATATAAAATTGGAATCCATTTTTCATCCTTTTTCAAAAAAATTATGTGAATTTTGTTTGTAAAATTATTATAATCTTTTATGTATCCGTATTTATATATCGAACCAATAATTCTATGAACAATTTTATTGTAATGTTTGTTTTTTCGTATAAATGAAACTTTTCTTATCTTTTTTTTTATATTTTTTACTATTTTTTCATTTCTGATACAGAATATTTCTTGATTTTTTTTTAAATTTTTAACTTCTGAATCTATATCTCGACTAGTTTTGGGAACTAAAAAATGAAATGGAGAAAATAAATCTCCATAAGACCAAGTCTTTCCTTTTGAAAATTTATATTTTAAAATTTCTTTTTTTGGGAAAAAAAATGTCAATAGTAAGATTGCAATAATTAGAATTAGTATTCTATATGCAATGTTTTTATTATAAAATTTTAAGTAATTAGTCATTACCTAAAAAATTGAATTCCATACAATTTTTTCGGGGAGGATAATTTTTTTTCTTTTTTAAAGAAAAAGAAGAAGTTTCATATTGAAATAACAAGAAATTATAATAATAATTGGTAATTATTATATTATTATATTTTTTTTTTATGAGATATTTTATGTTTTTGTAATATATTGGACAATAATCTATTTTCATCATTTATACTTTCTTCTAAACAAATAGTAGATTCTGTTCTTAAGACTCCTTTTATTTCGCCTATTTTAGAAATCACATCTCTTGCATCTGAAGGATCTCTAGCAATAATTCTACAAAAAAGATTATATTTTCCTGAAGTGATGTATAGTTGAACTATATTTGGTATTTTTTTTAATTCTTCTTTTACTAATTTGGATTCACGAGAATCTGATAAAATTCCTACAAAAGCTATTAAATGAAACCCTAATGATTCATATCCTATGATTAAAGTGCTTCCTTTGATAATTCCTGCATCTTCCAACTTTTTCACTCTTACATGAACTGTCCCAACTGATAATGGTTTGATTTCTTCACTAATTTGTTTGCTAATTTCAGTATAGGGAGTTCTGGCATTTATGTTTAGTTTTTTGACAATTGTATTATCAATTTCGTCTGTATTATATCTTAGAATCATTGTTTTATATTTTTTTGTTTTTTTTTGAATAAAGGTATTAAAAATACCAAGATACAAAACTTTCTTTTGAAGAAATAGATTATTATTTTTTCAATATATTATGCATGAAAAAAATTTCTTTGTATTTGATATTCAATAAATTATTGACATGGTAATGATTGATCTGTTTTCGACATCAACATTTAATTTTTTAATCATTAATTGTAATATATTGCATTTTTTTTATTTTATTTATTATAAAACACTGTAAAATTATAAATAAAATGATTTTTATTCAAAAATATATAAAAATTTATTACCATATTATTTTTAAACAAAATTTTACTAATCTTAAAATTGATTTTTTATCAAAAAATTTGATATACTATATTTTTCAAGTCTAAAAATTGTACCTAAAATAAAAAAAAATAAAGATTATGAAAAAAGAACCAATAATTATTGGGATAGAATCATCATGCGATGACACAGGTGTTTCTATTATTAAAAATAGAAATATCCTATCTAATATTATACTTCATCAAGAAATCCATAAAAAATATGGAGGAGTAGTTCCTGAATTAGCATCAAGACTACATGATGTAAATATTACAAAGGCAGTTAATAAAGCTATTTTTTCGGCAAAAATTAGACGACATGAAATTGATGCCGTAGCTTTTACTTTAGGGCCTGGACTAATCGGCCCGTTATTAGTTGGGGCTTCTTTTGCAAAATCATTTTCCATAGGTTTAGGAGTTCCATTACTAACTGTAAATCATGTACAAGCTCATATTCTTTCTCATTTTATCCAAGATGCTAATCTTAACAAGGATTATTGTCCAAAATTTCCATTTTTAGGCTTAATTGTGAGTGGGGGACATACACAAATCATAAAAGTGAATGATTTTTTTAAAATGAAAATATTAGGATCTACTTTAGACGATTCTGTAGGAGAAGCTTTCGATAAAATTGCTAGAATGTTAGGTTTTTATTATCCTGGTGGACCTATGATAGAATATTTTTCTCAAAATGGAAATAATAAAAAATTTACTTTTTCTAAGCCTACAGTGAGTGGATTAGATTTCAGTTTTAGTGGATTCAAAAGTGATGTATTACAATTTATAAAAAATGAATCAAGAAAAGATTCATTTTTTATAAAGAAAAATTTATCTGATATTTGTGCTTCTATACAAAAAATCATATCAGAAATACTTTTAGATAAAGTAAAAAAAGCTATTTTAAAAACTGGAATTTTCAGAATAGCTTTATCAGGAGGGGTTTCCGCTAATCATGAAATTAGAAGAGCATTCATGGCCCTTTCAAAAGGGAATAAAAAGTATGAAGTTTTTATTCTAAAAAAGAAATATACCACTGATAATGGAGCAATGATTGCTATTGTAGGGTCGCTAAAGTATAAAAGAAATTTATTTGATTCTGTTCATGTCTCCCCATACTCAAAGTTTAAAACATTTTAACTGCTTTCCTGTTTTATATCTTATTTGCATGAACAAATTAAGTTTCTATCTCCATATGCATCATCCACACGGCTAACTGAGGGCCAAAATTTTCTTTCTTTAATCCAAGATAAAGGATAAGCAGCTTTTTCTCTACTATAAGGATAATTCCATTCATTTTGAGTCAAAACATCTATACTATGCGGAGCATTTTTTAAAACATTATTTTTTTTAGAAAATTTTCCATCTTCAATTTCTTTGATTTCTTGTCTTATATTAATAAGAGTTTCAATGAAACGATCTAGTTCTTCTTTAGATTCGCTTTCTGTAGGTTCGATCATCATACATCCTTCTACTGGAAAAGATATAGTAGGGGCATGATATCCGTAATCCATCATTCTCTTTGCTATATCTATAACCCCTATATCCATAGATTTAAAAATCCTACAGTCTATAATTAATTCATGTGCTACAGTATTATTTTCTCCTACGTATAATATGTTATAAAATTCTTTCAATTTTTCTTTAATATAATTTGCGTTTAATAGAGATATTTCTGTACACTTTCTAAGTCCGTCTGGACCCAACAAACGAATATAAGCATAAGAAATTGTTAAAATTAATGAAGAACCATATGGAGAAGAGGAAATCGTCAATATTTTGTCTTCTTTTCTTTTGTTTTCTTCTTGCTGTTCTCTTTGAATTTGAAAAGGATGTTTTGGTAAAAAAGGTTTTAAATGTGAAGCAACACAAATAGGGCCCATACCAGGACCTCCCCCTCCATGAGGAATAGCAAAAGTTTTATGAAGATTGAGATGGCAAAGATCTACTCCTAAATATGCAGGTTTTATTAATCCTACCTGAGCATTCATATTAGCTCCATCCATATAAACTTGTCCCCCATTTTCATGAATTATTTCTATAATTTCCTGAATATTTTTTTCATATATACCATAAGTAGAAGGATAAGTGATCATTAATGTAGATAATGAATCTTTATTTTCTTTTACTTTTTTTAATAAATCATTTTTATTAATAGATCCATCATTTTTTGTATCTATGAGTATAACTTTCATACCTGCCATATATGCTGAAGCAGGATTTGTTCCATGAGAAGAAGAAGGGATTAATGTAACATTTCTTTTGAATTCTTGTAATGAATGATGATAACATTTTATAGTCATAAGTCCAGCATATTCTCCTTGAGCTCCCGAATTTGGTTGTAAAGAAATTTCAGAAAATCCAGTAATTTCCTTCAGATATTTTTTTAAATTTCGAATAACAAAATGATATCCCATAGCTTGTTTATTAGGGACAAAAGGATGAACGTCTCTCCATTCATGTTGACTCAAAGAAAATAATTCTGAAGAAGCATTTAATTTCATAGTACATGATCCAAGTGGTATCATAGAATGAGTTAAGGATATATCTTTTTTTTCTAATCTTTTTATATAACGCATTAGCTCATTTTCTGAATAAAATTTATGAAAAATTTTATGTTCCAAAAAATTAGAAGTTCTTTTTAAAGAATTAGGAAATTTATATTCATCATGAATATTTTTATGACATTTTTTTATATCCGTTTTTTTTTCTTTTGCCTCATAAAAAATTGATAAAATATGATTTATATCTTCTTGACAAGTAGTTTCATCTAAAGTGATGGTTAGATAATTTTGATTTATGTATCTAAAATTAGTTTTTTTACGTTCTGCTATTTTTCTTATTTTCCTTATATGATCTGTTTTAATTCTAAGAGTATCAAAATAAAAAGCATTTACTTGAAAAATATGGTTTATGTTATTCGTTAATAAAAATTCTAATTTTTTAGCATATTCATGAATACGTTTCGCTATTTCTGTTAATCCTTCTTTTCCATGATATAAAGCATACATAGAAGCCATTACAGCAGGAAGGACTTGTGAAGTACAAATATTAGAAGTCGCTTTTTCTCTTTTTATATGTTGCTCTCTTGTTTGTAACGCCATACGAAACGCCTTTTTATTATTTTGATCCACAGATACTCCAATAATTCTTCCAGGAAGAAAACGTTTGTATTGTTCATGAGTAGAAAAAAAAGCAGCATGAGGACCCCCATATCCCATAGGAATACCAAAAGACTGACTGGATCCTATAACTACATCAGCACCCCATTCCCCCGGAGGTTTTAACAAAGATAAGGATAAAAGATCTGCAGAAACTATTATTGATATTTTCTGACGTTTTGCATATTCAACTGTTTCAGAATAATCGTATATTTCTCCTAAACTAGAAGGATAAGATATTATTAATCCGAATATTTTTTTTTTATTATATTTTTTTAAATTTTTATGAGTATCACTTATAACATGTATCCCTAACCCAAAACATCTTGTTTTCAAAACAGAAAAAGTTTGAGGAAGGATCCCATCCGAAATAAAAAAAGAATAGTTATTATCTATTTGTTTTTTTTTTATTTTTTCTTGAAAAATCATAAACATAGCATCAGCTGCTGCCGTAGACTCATCTAACATAGAAGCATTACTAATTTTCATTCCAGTTAAGTCCGAAATCATAGTTTGAAAATTAATTAAAGCTTCTAGTCTTCCTTGAGATATTTCTGATTGATAAGGAGTGTAAGGAGTATACCAACTAGGATTTTCTAAAATATTTCTTTGAATGACACTTGGAGTGATAGTGTTTTTATATCCTAATCCTATGTAAGAACGATAAATTTTATTTTTTTTACTTATTTTATGAATATGTTTCAAATATTGATATTCCGAAATAGAGTGTGGTAGATTTAATCGTTTTTTTAAACGTATTTTTTTAGGCACTGTTTTATTTATAAAATTTTTAATAGAAGAACATTGCAATGTTTTTAACATATCATTAATTTCATTAAAAGATGTGCCTATATGTCTAAAACAAAATTTTTTTCTTATAAGGTAATCCTCTTTCATAAAAATTGTGTTTATCTTTAGAAATTACAAATTTAGCTAAATAAGATTATCATTAATTAAATAAACAATGTTAATAAATAAAAAAAAGAAATAAATAAAATGAAAATAACTATTATTGGAGCAGGAAATGTAGGAGCCTCTTGTGCGAGTTTATTAGCTCAAAAAGATATAGTCAAAAAAATAGTATTATTAGACATTAGAGAAAAATTTTCAGAAGGAAAAAGTTTAGATATATCTCAAATGCTTTCTATAATGGAATCAAATACTGAAATTATTGGATCTAATAATTATTATAAATCCAAAAATTCTGAAATCATTATTATTACTTGTGGTGTCCCTAGAAAACCTGGAATGAGTAGAGATGACCTAATCAATACTAATGCAGAAATTATTAGTTTTGTAACTAAAAAATCTATTTTTTTATCTCCAAAAGCTAAATTCATTATTGTATCCAACCCGTTGGATGTTATGGCATATGTGAGTTATATGACTGCAAAAATAGATTCTTCTCGTATAATTGGAATGGCTGGTATATTAGATTCTACTAGATATCGTTTCTTTTTATCAAAGAAAATAAATGTTTCTCCTATTGATATACAATCTTTATTATTAGGAGGACATGGGGATACGATGGTCCCTTTATATAGATACACATCTGTATCAGGAATCCCTATTAAAGAATTTTTATCAGAAGAAGAAAATGATATAATTATTGATAAAACAAAAAAAGGAGGAGAAGAGATAGTAAATTTATTAGGAACGTCTGCTTGGATGGCTCCTAGTGCGTCTGTTGTTAAAATAGTGGAATCGATTTTAAAAGATTCTAAACGTATTTTTTCTTGTTCTGCTTTTTTAACGGGGCAATATGGGTTAAAAAACTTATTTTTGGGAGTACCAGTCATTCTAGGAAAATCTGGAATAGAAAAAATTGTAGAATTGCGATTGAATCAAAAAGAAAACAATCTTTTGAAAAAATCTGCAGATCATGTACTAAATATGATTAGTAAACTTGATAAATTTGATTAAATATAAAAATCTATCTTTCTATAAAAATTAATAATTCTCCATTCTTGTAATGGATTTCTATTTTTTGATTATAGTTATAAGCTTCGTTTCTTATTCCTATATTTTTTCCTATTTTTAATAATCCTTTTTTTATGGAATATCTTAATCCATAAGTGTATAGTCCTTCTACTTTAGGAAATGGAAATAAAGATACTTTCTTATTTTTTTTCTGATAAAAAGAGGTTTTCTTATCAGAAAAAAAATAAGAATGATATTTATCATGAAATATAATAGATAATTTCTCTTTATATTTTAGAGCTGTGGAAAGATTTCCCAAAAAATGATCTTGTTCTACTCCATTTGCCCCCCAAACATTTATATTAAGAAATCCTTTATCATAAATAATGTTTAAAGCTTTATCAAAATCAGTATATCTCTGATCATAAGTTTTCAATATACAAGTTTCTAAAGGTATATTAGGTATATCTTTTTTTAAGATAGAATCAAAATCTCCAATAAGATAATCCACTGAAACACCAAATGTATTTAAATAATAAAAAGCTCCATCCACTGCAAATATTTTTTTATAAAAAGAAAATTCCTTCTTTGAAAAAGGAGGAATTTCTCCATTCAGAAACAATCCTACTTCCGGTCCATAAAATCGATGATTCATTTTTTTATTTTTTTAGAATTTATGATTCTATTTCCTAAATAAATTTTTTTAACTATGGGATCTCGCATAATTTTTGTAGTATCCCCATGCTTTATAATTGTTCCATTAAACATTAAATAAATACGATCTGTTATTGTGAATATTTCTTGCACATTATGATCTGTCATTAATATACCTATATTTTTTTTCTTCAAAGAAAGAATTATTTCTTGCAATTCTTCTATAGCAATTGGATCTATTCCAGAAAAAGGTTCATCTAAAAGAACAAATTTAGGATTTGTAGCTAAACATCTAGCAATTTCTGTACGTCTTCGTTCTCCTCCAGAAATAAGATCTCCCCGATGATTTCTTATTTTTTTCAATCTTAATTCTTCAATAAGTTTTTCCATTATTTTTATTCTCTCTGAATTTGATATTTTTTGCATTTCTAAAATGCAAAAAATATTATCTTCCACAGACAATTTTCTAAATATAGATGGTTCTTGAGATAAATATCCAATTCCTTTTTTAGAGCGTATATACATTGGATTTAATGTTATATTTTGATCATAAAGAAGTATTTTACCTTTATCTGGTTTTATTAATCCTACAATCATATAAAAAGAAGTTGTTTTTCCCGCACCATTAGGCCCTATTAATCCTACTATCTCTCCCTCTTTTAATTGTAGAGAAACATTTTTTACTACATATTTATTTTTGTATCTTTTATATAGATTATCAACTTTTAAAGTCATAATGTTTAAAATTTTTTTTAAAGTAAAAAAATATGAATATTTGCATGTTATGATGAATTTCGTAAGAAAATGTTTTATTTTTATTCTATTTTTATGTGCATTCTTTTCATATTCTTATGAATTAGAAAAGATGAGTGGAATTTCTTTAGTCATCGGAAACGATATCATTTTAGATTCTGAAATTAAAAGTGATAAAAAATCGTTTTGTGCTGATGTTTTAAATGATTTTTTTATACAAAAATTAATGCTTTATCATGCAAAAAAAGATAAGAGCATACAAATCAATAATAAAGAATTAGAATCTAAAACTCAAGCACTTTTGTCAGAAATGAGAAAAAAATATATAAACCAAAAAGAATTTTTAACACAATTTGAAACTGAAGACTTTTTAAAGGAATTAAGTAAAGAAATAGAAAATAAACAGTATATAGAAAAAATTTACAACAAAATAACAGAAGATGTAGAAGCCTCTCCTCAAGAGGTAAAACATTTTTTTACTAAAAAACAGAATAAAATTCCTTATACGTCTAAAAAGATCTGTATTTCTTATGCGATATTCTATCCTAAATTAAGTAAGACTAACAAAAAAAAAATAATTGATTTTTTAAATCAAATTAAAAAAGAAATACATTCTGATATCGATTTTTCTGCAAAAGCTATTTTCTTTTCTGAAGATGATTATTCCGCATTCAAGGGGGGGGTTATGAAAGGTGTAAAAATAAATAATATTCCAATTGAATTAGGACGTTTCATTTTATCTTTAAAAGAAGGAGAAATATCAGAACCGTTTGAAACTGATTTAGGGTTTCATCTCATAAAATTAGAAAAAAAAAGAAAAGATGAAATTGATTTTAGACACATTTTGATCAAACCTAAATATTCAAAATATGAATTGTACAAAACAAAATTATTTTTAGAATCTTTCAGAAAAGATATTCTTATTCATAAAATAGATTTAGATAAAATTCCTAAATTACTTAATAATAATAAAATAGTAGATGTAGTGTGGAAAAATAAAATTTGGATTGATGAAGATCAATTATCAAAAAAAATGAAAAAAATATTTGTTTTTTTAAAAAAAGGAAAAATAACTAATCTTTATAAAGAAACCATAAATGGAAAAGAAGCATTTTTTATAATTAAGTTGTTGGACGAAATCCCATCTAAACCCCTTTCTTTTGAAAAGAATTACACCATATTAAAAGATATTGTAATCAGTATCAAAAAAAGAGATAAAATAAAAAATTGGGCAAAAGAAATATTAAAGAAAACTTATTATGAAAAAATTAATTGTTAATTACTTTTTATTAAAAGATTCTTTGTATAATCCAGCATAGGATCCGTTTAATTGAATTAATTCTTTGTGAGTCCCTTTTTCTACAATATACCCTCTATCAATAACTAATATTTTGTCGGCATTTTCTAATGTAGAAAGACGGTGGGTGATAATAATGGAAGTTTTTTTCTTTGTTAAAAAATCTGTAGCACGATAAATCATTTTTTCTAATTCCTTATTTAAGGATGCAGTCGCTTCATCTAATATAAGGACAGAATAAGGGTGCATTTGAACTCTTAAGAAGGAAATCAATTGTTTTTCCCCAATAGATAATAAACTCCCTCTTTCCTTGACTATAAATTTGTATCCGTTAGGTAAAGATGTGATAAAATTATGTATTCCTATTTTTTTGGCCATATTTTCTATCTTATCAATACTAATAGATGGATTCCCTAAAGTAATATTATTCATGATTGAATCATTAAATAAAAAAGGATCTTGGGTAACTACTCTTATATGAGATCTTAGATTTTTTAATTCTATATCTTGAATAGAATATCCATCAATCCAAATTTTTCCTTTTTTTATTTCATAAAATCTAGAAATTAAATGAGTAATTGTAGATTTTCCAGAACCTGTTGATCCTACTATAGCTACTTTTTCTCCTGGTTTAATTTCAAAAGAAACTCCATTTAATACCGTTTCATCATCTATATAAGAGAAATAAACATTATTAAATACAATATGTCCTTTTAATTTTTTAAAACGTAAGTTTCCTTTATCCACAATGAATTCTTCAGAATTTAATATGGAAAATATCCGTTCTATTCCAGCTATTCCTCTTTGTATAATATTAAATCTATCAGCTATTTGTCGCATAGGACGAAAAAGGAGATAAATAAAAAAAATGAAAGCAATAATTTGTCCTGGTTTAACATTCCCTTTTTCAAGGGCATGAAATCCTCCATAAAATATAATAATACTTATTGTCATTGCAGAAATAATTTCTACTATAGGAAAAAAAATAGAAAAATAAAAAATAGTTTTGAAATGTGCACTCATTAAATTACGATTAATAGATTTAAATCTTAAATATTTTTCTTTTTCTTTATGAAAAAGTTGAATAATAGACATCCCTATAATATTTTCTTGTAAAAAACTATTTAAACGTGAAGTTTGAATCCGTTCTTCATGAAACGTTTTTTTTAACGTTTTTTGAAAAAAACGAGTGATGATATACATAAAAGGGATAGTTAAAAAAACTATAAGGGATAGTTTTTTATGAACTGTATACATCATAATAATAATCATGACAATTTTTAAAACGTCTCCAGAAACAAGTAAAATTCCATCATTAAATATTACTGTTATTGTTTCTATATCTGATACAGAATAAGAGACCAATTTTCCTATTGGTGTCCTGTTAAAAAAGGAGTTTTTAAAATGTAATAATTTTTCGAATAAAAGAATTCTAATTTTTTCAATCACATTTTGAGCTAATATATTAGATAGATATAATAAAATAAAATGGAATATGCTTTCTATAAAAAGAAGTACGATTATTAGCATCAGTATATTTTTTAATCCCAGAAAATCTTTATAAAGAATATGAATGTCTATAGCTTTTTGTATTAATTTAGGACGATAAGCAGATATAAAAGAAGTTAATATAGAAGTAATAATTATTGATATTAATATAAGTTTATAATTTAAACTAATTATAATCAACTGTTTTAATGGATTCTTTTGTTTGTGAATTTTTTTTTTCATAAAAAAACATCTTCTGGATAAAGGATTTGAGTTAGAAATAAACCATGTGCAGGAACGATGAATTTGCAAAAATTAGAATTTTTTGATTCTATAATTTTGACAAATTCATCGACACTGATTTTATTTCTTCCTACATCAATAAGTGCGCCTATAATAGCTCTAACCATTGATCTTAAAAATCTATTAGCTTCAATAGTAAAACATAAAACATTGTTTTTTTCATACCAATAAGCATGATAAATTTTACATATATTATTTTCTTTTTCATCAGTTCTTTTTTTACAAAACGAACTAAAATCCTTATATTGCATAAGCTTTTTTGAAGCTATATTCATTTTATAAACGTTTAAGGAATAAAAACAGTACCAAGAGAAATCTTGATTAAATGGATTTTTTTCTCGTGTTAAGTAATATTTATATGTTCGCTTTATAGCATCAAATCTTGCATGAAGATTATTTTTTACCGGAAAAATATTGAATACATTAATAGATTTCGGTAAAAAAATATTTAGTCTATCTACAAAATTGTTTTTGATTTCTTTTTCATAATCAAAATGAGCAAACATTTGTTTGGCATGAACTCCTTTATCCGTTCTACCAGCCCCTACAATATTTATAGATGTTTTCAATAATTTTGATAAACAATATTCCAATTTTTCTTCAACTGTATTTACTTTTTTTTGAATTTGCCATCCAAAAAAGTATTTACCATTATAAGCTAATTCAATAAAAAATCTCAATATTTTTAAAGTTGATTCAAACTTTCAATAATAATAGAACATCCTTTTTGGATTTCATGTTTTGTGATTGTTAGAGGGGGAGATATACGTATAAAATTACTATGAAATAAAAAACGAAACAATATTAATCCTTTTTTCAAACAATTTTTCAAAACCTTTTCTACAGTATTTTTATTTTTTAATTCAAAAGACAACAAAAGGCCTTTTCCATGAATATTTTTGATTTCATCGTGACTCAAATATTTTCTAATATATTTTTCTTTTACTGATACTTGTTCCAATATATCAGAATTGATAAGTTGTCTTAAAGTAGCTAAAGAAGCAGAAGCAGAAACAGGGTTTCCTCCAAAAGTAGTTAAATGCCCTAAAGGAGCAACATCAATAAAAGTTTTCATAATTTCTTTAGATGAGACAAAACCACTAATAGGCATTCCTCCTCCCATTCCTTTTCCTATTATCAATATATCAGGAATAACATTATAATGTTCAAATGCAAAAAGCTTTCCTGTTCTTCCAAATCCAGTTTGTACTTCATCAAGTATCATTAAAGCTTTTTTTTTATCGCATTGTTTTCTCACCTCTTTTAAAAAAGAAGAATCCGGTAATCTAATTCCAGAAGAACATTGAATGGTTTCTAAAATTACACAAGCCGTTTTTTCTGTAATAGAACCCAGAAATTCTTCTATATGATTAAATGTGAAAAACTTAACTAAAGGCAACAAAGGTCTAAAAAATCTTTTATAATCTTCATGCCCCATAACACTCATAGAGCCATGTGTACTTCCATGATAAGACCACTTACAGGATATAATCTCTTCTTTTCCTGTATAACATTTAGCTAATTTCAAAGCTCCTTCTACAGCTTCTGTTCCAGAATTAACTAGATAAGTGGTCTTAAGTGGATATGGAATGTTTTTTGATATTTCTTTACAAAGTTTTACACAAGGACTTTGTATAAATTCTCCATACACCATAGTATGTAAATATTTATCGACTTGTTTTTTTATAGCTTCTTTAATTTTTTTATTTCCATGTCCTAGTACATTTACGGAAAGACCTGCTACAAAATCTAGATATTTTTTTCCATCTTTTCCAAAAATATAATTTCCTTCAGCATGATCTACTATAATATTCATGGGATATGGATTAACTTGAGTTTGATACTGAAAAAAACATTTTTTTAATTCTTTCATGAAAATTTTATTCTATTTGTTTTTTTACCATAATTTCAATTTGTTTTTTTTCTAACAAGCTTTCTTTTTTATATTTGTCGATTTCTTTGTATAAAAGGTTTTTTTTATTTTTATCCAATTTATCTTTTTCTTTCCAAGAGAATTTAGAAAGATAAAGTATATTATTAGAAATATCTTTATATACTGGAATAAGTTCTGAATAAGCTTCTTTTTCACAAGAAATTTTTCTTATTTTTTTTGAGTTATCTAAATATATTAATAGTATTTTACAAGATAATCTGTTGATTATTTTTTTTCCTTTATCAGCATCAATGAAAACAATACTGTTAACATCTCCTTGAATTTTAACTTTTTCTAAAGAATTTTCTTTATTGAAAAAACCAATTATAATATCTCCTTCTATTTGATTAAATTCTTTTGAATTAATTTTTTCTATGTAAAAAGCATTTTTAACAATTTTTATATATTTTAATAAATTACTGTTTTCGTTTCTAAGATAAATATATATGACTTTTCCAGTAATTTGTTGATTTTGAATCCAAAATATAGGATTTCCATCAAAGTGCATATAGTTATTTGAAGGTTCATAATTGAAAAAATCACATTTTCCTTGAATCTTTTCATTTAAAAAAAAACTTTTTACAGAAAAAGCTTGAATTGAATATGTATTATTTTTTTTTATCTTTATTTTTAGAATATCTGAATAAATAAAAACCGAATTATTTTTTGAGATTTTTATAATCTTGGGATTTTCTTTTAAAGTTAAAGAACCGGAATAAAAATCAAACTCTCCATATCCGCTTGTTAAAAAACATTTTCTTATTGTATCTTCTAAGAGTATATTTTTAATAAATCCACTTTTTTTTTCATAATTAAAAAATAAATATTCCCCTCTAATGATTACACCATTATAATGAATACTTACATAACTTTTAAACAAAAATATTTTTTTATGAACTAGAAACACAGCTTTTTTAGCGTAAATAAAATTATTAGAATTTGTATTCTGTATTATGATAGCGGGATTATGAAAATTGACTTTATTTTGTACAAACAAATATTCTAATATATTAGTATGTATAGTATAATTTTCACTATTCAATTGAACATTATATTTCAACTCTACCTTTTTTCCATCAACATAAAAATAACCTTCTTTGCTAGATATGGTGCAATCATCTCCATAATATAGAATACTCCTTTTTTTATAAAAAATTTTGTTTAATATTAAATCGTATTCTAATAAGTTCGTCTTTAATTTTATTTTTCCGAAAAATAAAATGACATTGTCTTTGACTTGAAAGAATTTTTTTTTTAAATTAAAATCAATAACATCCCCCGTTAATCTTATTTTACCTTGATACAAAATTACTTTACCTGACAATTTAAAATAGACAAAATTACCTACTATATTTTGAGAAATTATTTTATTTTTTCCTGATTCTAATCTTACATTTCCATATCCATGATATTTATTATTTTTTTTTTGATATACAATTTTATCACAAAAAAGATGATGTCTTCCATATTTTAAATGAACATTTCCTATTAAAATAAAAGATTGATTCTGAACATCATTCTGTATTAAATCTGCATGAATAATTTGTATATTTTTTTTGACTTCATTAGAAAATATTTTATTCAATGAAAATAATGAAAAAACAATAAAAATTAAATACCCATATTTCACAATTATAAAATATAAAATAATTTAATTTTTGTATGCTATTAAAGATATTTCAATATTAGCGTTTTTAGGTAGGCCAACAACTTGTACTGTTTCTCTAGCTGGATAACTCCCTTTATGAAAAAACTTAGAATATACATTATTGATTATATAAAAATTACTCATATTTGTAACAAATATAGAAGTCTTTATAACGTTTTGAAATCCTATTCCATTTTCTGAAAGAATAATTTTTATATTTTCCATAACTTTTTTTGTTTCCATTTCTATATTATTTGTATGTTCTTCTCCAGCTATTTGTCCAGAAATAAATAAAAACCCTCCAACCACAACACATGTATTATATGGCCCATAAGATGGAATTTTATCTATTGAAAATTTTTTGGGTATCATCATAATTAATTAATTTTTTCTTTCATTATACTGTATGATATTCCTAAAATTAGGATCTTTTAGTCCTATAAAAAAAGACCAATAAGAACTTTTTTCAAAATTCCAATTAAAACTCATTTCAAAACTTCTCAAATCTCTATTAAAAATAAGATTAGAGAATATTATCTTTTTTTTTAAAAAATCATAATCTGTATGAAAACTTACTTTCCAATATTTTGTAATATTTATGGATCCATTTATACTTAATAAATTTTGAAATAATTTTTTTTTATTTTCATAATTTGAATGAAAATCAATTTCTAAAGTAACCGGAATTGTATATTTCGCGTAATTTTTCTGATCAAACAAAAAGTAATCATAACGATCTTTTCCTTTTTTATAATATTCATTTTTTACAGGTAAAAAATGAATATTATAATTAGAAAAAAAAGAAAAATCAAATAATATATTGCTTTGGTTTTTCTTTTTTTCTTCTTCCCAATTTACTCCTGCTTTATATTTTGCTTCCATATTTTTCGTTAAATCAACATTTCCCATAATATAAAAATTTTTACATTTTATAAAATTATTATCCACAATAAATGAAAAATTCATTTCTTTAAAAATTTCTATCTTTTTATAGATATTAACATGGGACCATGTGGTTTTTATTGTCAAATCGTTATTTAAAATAAAATTTATCCTTTTTTCTAAATGATTTTTGGCGTTATAAAAAACAGGAGGATAGTATATCATATTAAAAGATAAAATGGGTTCCATTTCATGTTTTAATAGTACATTATTTTTTAATTTCCATATTTTATAAAATGGAACAGATACTATATTTGTTGATATATCCATTTTTTGATAACTCGAAATATGAAAATAAGGAATATTCCATGTATAAAAATCTTTATAAAAAATTTGGGATGAAATTTTTAAATAAGGATAAAAAAAAGAAGAATAAGAATTTATCATCATATGATGGTTCAATACAGCATTAAAAGACGTTGTTTTGTGATAATAAAAATCCATAGAATTTTTTAAAAAAAATCTATTTTCAATATTTACATGACTTGTCAATAGATTTTTTTTATCATCAAAAAGTACACTTTTAGTGTGTAGAATTAATTCTGGAATTATAAACTTTACTTTTTTTTTACTTGGGCTTTGAATCATATACATATCCATAAACCATAAAGAATCAGATAATTTTTTTCTTATATTAATAGAAGAAAGATTTTCATTTTTTTTGTATAAAAAAGCATTATCATAATTAACATTTGCATTGAAACTTATTTCATAATTTGATTTGTTATCTGAATTATGTTTCCATTGAAATAAGTAATTTTTTTTATGACTTGATATATTTTGATAATCCAAATCAATAAATCCATGATAAGGATATTTTAATTTATACTCTATTCTTGTTTGAACTTTCCATTTTTCTTTTTCTGTATCATACATAGAAGCATTTACTCTAAAATTTAATAAATCAGAAATAGTAAAAAATAGACCTATATTTTCCATGTATATTTTTTTATTTTGAATTCCAAATTTTGGATACTTTAAACCATAAGGGGATTGATTCAACTTTATAGGCATGTAGAAAAAAGGAAGGAAAATAGGCATTGGAACTCTATACCAATAGAAAAAAATTGGACCAGAAAAAACATATTTTTTTGAATAAGAATATTTCAAATAATTTGTTTTTAAATAAAAATCAGGATAGCTGTATTGATTTTTTAAAAAAAAAGGATCTGATATATATATAACTTTTTTCATTAAAATATCCTCTTTTTTTTTTAAAAAATCATTGGCTATTATAATATGATTTTTTTCCTTTATATAAAAATTTTTTGCTTCCCCTATTTGATCATTTATATTCAGGTAAATTTTACTGAAAGTATATTGATGATTATCTTTTTGGAAAAAAACAGATTTTTCTTTTGATTGAGCGTATAAATCTCCATTTTTCCAATTAAATTCTATATAATCTGCTTTAATTTTTATATTATAATATTCTATAGAGGCCTGTCCTTTTAAATATGATTTTCCTTCTTTTATATCATGCTCTTGTATATTTGATTTGTATTTTAAAACATCTTTTAAAAAAGAAAAATCATTTTTAATATTATGATAATTAAATATCCCATTTTCTTTTTTTTCTTCATTTTCATTACCATAAAAAATAGAAATGGAAAAAATAAATAATATGATAGAACAAATATAAAATCTAATTTGATGCAATTTTTTTTAAGAATTTAAGAAAAATAAAAACTTATTATAAAATTTTTTTTACATATAATTTATCCATACATAATCCTAATATTTCTAATATACTCAAATTAAATATCGGATGATTTTTATTTGGAGCTATTTCACACATAGGTTCTAAAACAAATCTTCGTAAATGTAATAATGGATGCGGAATTGTCAAAATAAAATTACATATAATAATACGATCATAAAATAAAATATCTATATCTATTTCTCGATCTTGATAGTGCTCTTTGCAAAAATTTCTTCTTCTTCCTATGAGAAATTCTATATTTAAAACTTGATTCAAAAGATCAATAGGAGAATAATTCGTTTTTATATGTAAAGCTCTGTTATAAAAAATAGAATAATTTCTCATATTCCATGCTTCGCTTTCAAAGTACGATGAAATTTTAACGATTTTTCCAATTTTTTTAGACATCAAAATTAAAGATTTATCCAAATATTTTTTTTTATCTTCTTTATTACTTCCTTGTAATAAGAATACGTCATGTTCTTTCATATCTTAAAAGTAAAATTGTTAATACGTTTAATACACTAAAAAAGTGTATTTTTTTTTATTTAAATTAGAAAAATGTTTTCATAAAAAAAATATTAATGGGATTAGTAGTAGATTTTATGAAGAATCTTTTCACTCAAGAAATAGCTATAGATTTAGGGACAGCAAACACACTTATTATGCATAATAATAAAGTAATAGTAGATTTACCTTCAATAATAGCCATAGATGTGAGAACAAAAAAAGTGTTAGCTGTAGGAGAAGAAGCCAAACAAATGCAAGGGAAAACACATGAAAATATTAAAATATATAAACCATTGAAAGATGGAGTTATTGCAAATTATAAAGTTGCAGAACTTATGATTAAAGAGTTCCTTAAAAAAGTTCCAGGTGTTAATAATAAATTTTTTACTCCATCATTAACAATGGTCATTTGTATTCCATCTGGAATAACAGAAGTAGAGAAAAGAGCAGTTAGAGATTCAGCTCAACATCTTAATGCTAAAGAAGTTTATCTTATTGAAGAGCCTATGGCTGCTGCTATAGGTTCAGGCATTTCTGTTACGAAAGCAGAAGGGAATATGATTATTGATATAGGAGGAGGTACAACAGAATGTGGAGTAATAGCTTTGGGAGGAATAGTGTGTCAAAAATCTATAAAAATAGCTGGAGATGTTTTCACTAATGATATAGCCTATTTTTTACGTTCTAAATATAATTTGTATATTGGAGAAAGAACCGCGGAAAAAATAAAAATAGATATAGGAGCAGCTATGGAATCCATAGAAACTCCTCCAGAAGATATCCATATACAAGGAAGAGATCTTCCGACAGGAAAACCTAAAGAAATGAATCTTTCTTATAAAGAAACAATTCCTGCTTTAGATAAATCAATTTTACGAATTGAGGATGCTGTAATGGAAACTCTTTCTAAAACTCCACCGGAACTTGCAGCAGATATTTATAAAACAGGAATATACATGGCTGGAGGAGGTTCTCTTTTAAGAGGATTAGATAAAAGAATATCTAATAAGACGGGTCTATCTGTTTCTTTGGTAGAAGATCCTTTAAGAGCTGTAGTAAAGGGGACAGGAGTTGCATTGAAAAATATTGATAAATTTACATTTTTAATGAAATAGGGTCAATTTTATGCGTGAATTTTTTAGTTTTTTTTTAAAATGGCGTTTCTTTATATTTTTTTTGTTATTAGAATTTTTTTCTATTTTTCTTTCTTTTTCAAATTCAAAATTACACCAATATATTTATACAGGGTCTTCCAATTTTATGATTGGAAAAATTTATGAAGCTATTTATAAATTACGTAGTTATTTTTTATTAGAAGTTGAGAATCAAAAACTTTTAAATGAAAATAAAGAATTACGTAATGCTCAAATATTTTATAAAATAAAGAAAATATCTAAAGATTTTAAAAAAGAAGACATTCAATACTTACAACAATACACATTCACTCCAGTACAAATCATAAATAATAGCATTCATGAACAAGAAAATTATATAACGATTAACAAAGGAAGCATAGATGGAATAAAACCAGATATGGGTATTATATTATCTAACGGAATTGCGGGGATTATTATTAAAACTTCTCCACACTTTAGTGTGGCTATTTCTCTTTTAAATCCAAAAATTAAAGTTAATGCTAGATTAAAAAAAAATAGATATTTTGGGACTCTTAGTTGGGATGGATTAGATCATGAATATGTAGTTTTGTATGATATTCCAAGACATTCCACTATACGTAAAGGAGACGTTGTAGAAACAGATGGAAAATCGGCTACTTTTCCTGAAGGAATTCCGATTGGAAGTGTGGATTCTTATAAATTTGATGAAGAACACGCTAATTATATTATAAAAGTAAAACTAATGGCTAATTTTTCGACTATAGAAAATGCTTATGTTGTAAAAAATTTATTCAAAAAAGAATGGAATGAAATTCAACTTTATAAAGTTGAAAATAAATAATGAATTTAACTAAAAATTTTATCATTTCTATATTTTATATTTTTTTTCTTTGTCTAATTCAAATATCAATACTAAATCCTTTATTTTTCTTATTATTAGGATGTTATTCTTATATATATATTCTTTTTATATTAATATATCCATATAATGAAAACAAATTTATATTTTTGTTTCTGTCATTTTTAATAGGATGGACAATAGATCATTGTATGAATTTGGGGGGGGTTCATGCTTTTTCTTCCACTTTATCTGCTTTTTTAAGATCAAAATTTTTGCAATTTTTTGATGGAAAAAATTTTATAAATAGAAATAACTTTTCAATTTGTGAATTACCTTTTCTAAGAAAGATGCTTTATATATTTTCATTAGTTTTTACACATCATTTTTGTTTATTAATATTAGAAATATTAAAAGGTGCTTTTTTAAACAGAATTCTTTTATTTAAAACAATATTTAGCAGTATTTTTACAACTATTTTGTGTATTATATATTTTTTTTTCAGAAAAAGTTAAACATTGAAAAAATTATATAAATTTTACGTTTTATTGAGTTCTGTAGGGATAATTTTGATAATTCGATTATTTTATATACAAATATATACAGAGAAATATACGTTAAATGCTTTTAATACTTCCATAAAACAGGAAATTATCATTCCTGAAAGAGGATCTATTTTTGACAGAAATGAAAATCTATTGGTTTTTAACAAATCTATTTATGAATTAACAGTCATTCCTATTCTTGTAGAAGAGCATTTTAATATTATAGAATTTTGTAATCTTGTAGGAATTGAAAAACATACCTTTTCTAAAAATTTAGAAAAAGCAAAAGCTTATTCTAAATATTTACCGTCTGTTTTTTTGCCTTTTATTTCTAAAGAAAAATTTGCTACTATACAAGAAAAACTATATAAATATAAAGGTTTTGATTGGACAAAACGTTCTCTAAGAGATTATAAAGTAGAAAGTTCAGCTAATGTTTTAGGATATATAGGGGAAGTTACTCAAAAAGATATTAAAAAGGAATCTAATTATTATCAAATAGGCGATTTTATTGGTTGGGCTGGAGTAGAAAAATCTTATGAAAAAATTTTGAGAGGAAAAAAAGGAATAAAATATTGGGTGCGAGATAGAAAAGGGTGTATTATAGGAAGTTATAATAATAAAAAAAACAATGTAAAAGCTGTAAGTGGATATGACATTTCTTTAACCATAGATTGGAATTTACAAAGCTATGCAGAACAACTTATGTTTCAAAAAAAAGGAGGAATAGTTGCCATAAATCCTAAAAATGGAGAAATTTTATCCTTGGTATCCAGTCCTATTAATAATCCTAATTTATTTGTGGGGGTAAATCGTTCTAAGGAATTTCAAAAATTAATGAAAGATACAATTGATAATCCTTTATTTGATAGAACAACACAAGCTCGTTATCCACCAGCTTCTCCATTTAAATTACTTACTGAGTTAGCAGGGCTTCAAATGGGAGTCGTTAAGACTAATACTACTTTTATATGTTATAATGGATTTAAATATGGAAAAAAAAGAATTCATTGTCATTCTGGAGTTCATGGATACCCTATAGGGATAGAAACCGCGGTTGCTGTTTCTTGTAATAATTATTTCGCACAAGTTTATAAACGTGTTATAGAAAAATATCCTAAAAATTTGACAAAAGGAGTAAATGAATGGTGTGATATTATCAAAAGTTTTGGTTTTGGAAATTATTTGTATAATGATTTAGCTACAGGAGAAAAAGGTGTTATTCCTTCTGGAGATTATTATAATAAAAAATATGGAACAAAAAAATGGAACGCTATTACGATTATTTCTAATAGTATTGGTCAAGGTGAAATAAATGTAACTCCTATACAGTTAGCAAATATGGTTTGTGCTATAGCAAATAAAGGTTTTTTTTATACTCCACATATAGTAAGAAAAATTAATCATAAACTTATGTATAATCCTAATTATACTATAGCTAAACATACTAAAGTTGAAAGAAAGTATTTTGATTTTATTATTAATGGAATGGAAAAAGTTTTTATTATTGGAACTGGAAAAAGTTTCAAATCATCTGACATTAGAATGGCAGGCAAAACAGGAACTTCGCAAAATTTTATTAAGGTAAATCATAAAACTGCTTCTTTACCCGATCATTCTATTTTTATATTGTTTGCTCCAGTAGAGGATCCTAAAATTGCTATTTCTGTTATAATAGAAAATGGAGGATTTGGATCTCGTTGGGCTGGCCCTATTGCTAGTCTTATTGCAGAAAAATATATAAAAAATAGTGTGAATAGAAAAAATCTTGAAAAAAAAATAATGACTTCAGGATTGAAACATGTATATAATTCAATAGCGAAAATGAAAAAATTAAATAATTCTTACATAAAAAAGTACATTGATAAAAAGAAATAAAATATTATTCAGAAATATAGATTGGGTAATTATTCTCATCTATATTCTTATGATTTTCTTTGGATGTATGAATTTATATTCCGTTTCTCCAGAAAAAGCAGAAAAACAATTCATATGGATATTGTTGAGTTTTATTTTCATATTTATTACTTTTTTGTTTAAACCCATTCATTATAAACATATAGCTCCATTTTTCTTTTTATTTACATTATTTCTTTTAATTGGAGTATTTTTTTTCGGAAAAAATATAAATGGATCAAAATCTTGGTATGTTTTGGGGCCTATTAGTTTTCAACCATCTGAATTAACTAAAATATCAACATCCTTGATGATAGCTCATATTATGAGTCAAGAAAATATTGAGAATAATAATAAAGCGTTATTACATATATCTATCATATTAATATTGCCTGCTTTTTTAATATTTCTACAACCAGACCCCGGTTCTTCTATAGTATTCTTCTCTTTTTTTCTTACTTTATATAGAGAAGGATTATCTATTTTTTTTATACTATATTTTTTATTTTATATATTATTATTCGTGATTTCATTAAATCTATCACCCTGGATTGTAGTTTTATTTTTATTTATTATTTTTATTTTTTTCTTTCTTATTAAGAAAAAAACAACATCGTTTATTGATCTATTTTTTTATATATTTTTATTCATTAGTTTTTCAATTTTTTCTATTTCTTCTCCCTTTTTTTTTCAAAAATTTTTAAAACAACATCATAAAGATAGAATTAATATTCTATTTCAAAATGAATTTGATAGAAAATACAGAGAAAATGTAGGATATAATTTATTATATTCTAAAACAGCTATTGGATCTGGAAAATTTTTTGGAAAAGGATATAAAAAAGGAACTATTACAAAGGGAAAATTTGTTCCTGAACAACATACGGATTATATTTTTTGTACAGTAGGAGAAGAATGGGGGTTTATAGGAAGTACAATTTTAATTATATTTTACTTACTATTTATTAGTCGTATTTATTTTTTATCTGAAAGACAAAAATACGTTTTTGGAAGAATATTTGGTTATTCAGTTGGAAATATTATTTTTGTTCATTTTGTTATTAATTTAGGTATGGTTATGGGGCTTTTTCCAACAATAGGGATTGTTTTACCTTTTTTTAGTTATGGAGGATCTTCTCTTTGGTCTTTTAGTGTTTTATTATTTATATTTATGAGAATGGATGTATCAGATCAAACCAGTTTGATATAAAAACCATTATTTGGGGCTGATTTTGGATTTGACAGCAAGGTGAGTGGTAAAAGAAAGCATATCGTGTCACGTAAGGTATTACACGAAAATCAATCCTTACAAAATATATAAATGGCGATAAAGAATACGCTTTTGCTGCATAATGTTTTTTTACATTATAGCCTTAGTCTGCAAAAAAAGCAGAAGTAAAATATCTCTCAGAAATTTTTCCTTATAATTTCTGATATAGAGGTACGATAAAGTGTTAAGGATAAGAAAACTGATGATTCTTAAGTTTTCTGAAATAGTGTTTTGAATCTTAAGTTTTTATTCTAGATCCAAAACTTGAATAAAAATGTAAATAAATTTTTTTTGGATAAATATGTAGAAATCTTTTACACTACTTGTTTGGACGCGGGTTCGAATCCCGCCAGCTCCACTTTTTATATATATATAATTATTTAAAATTTTACACAAGATAAAAAAAATTGAATTTTTTATATATAGTGTATTTTCTGGTGTTATTTTGGGATTAGGATGGCCTACTGAAGGAAACCCTATATATCTGTTTATTGCTTTTGTTCCTTTGCTATATATAGAAAATTATTTGAATTCTTCTTCATTTTATGTTTTATTATTTTCTTTTATTCCTTTTTTAATATGGAATGGTATTTCTACATGGTGGTTATCTTATGCGAAAAGAACTAATGGAACTTTTGCTGTAGAAGCTTATTTAATTCCTGTGTTATTGAATGCTATTTTCATGTCAATTGTTTTTTGTTTTTATTCATGTATTAAAAATAAGTATATAAAAGATAAAAAAATAGGATATACATTCTTAATTTGTTTATGGATTTTATTCGAAAAAATGCATTTAGAATGGGAATTATCTTGGCCATGGCTTAATTTAGGAAATGGTTTTGCGAATCGTCCAAAATGGATTCAATGGTATGAATATACGGGAATTTTTGGAGGAACTGTATGGATATGGATAGTTAATATTGGATTAACAGAATCCATTGTTCAATATAAAAATGATAAGAAAGTATTTTTATTCTATAAAAGAATATTTATAAATATAGGGATAATTTTTTTCATGATTTTAATTTCAAATCTTATATATATAAAATACGAAGACTGTCAATGCGAACATACTGCAAATGTGTTAATTTTGCAGCCTAATATAGATCCATATAGTAAAAAATACTTTATTTCAACAAATGAATTGGTTTCGAAATTAAAAAAGTTAATAGATAAAAAAATATCTAAAAAATCTATGATTATTCTTGCTCCAGAAACTATGTTTCCAATGAAAATACAGATAAAAGATATGGGAAGGAATAAAATAATCTCTTCGTTTAAAGATTACTTGAAAAATAAATCTCCAAATACAGTGTTTATTACAGGAGTAGAATTAGCCACTTTGTATCATTATAAAAATAAAACTAAAACTTCCATTCCTTTTTTCTCAAAAAAAACAAAAAAAATGCAATGGATAGATGTTTTTAATTCTGCAATTCAAATAGGAAATAATAAAAATATTGAATTTCATCATAAATCTAAACTAGTTCCAGCAGTAGAAACTTTTCCTTATAAGAAATTTTTTTCTCCTATATTAGGAAATATATTACTTAATTTTGGTGGAACTGTAATGGAACTTGGAAAAGAAAACTATCCTTCCGTTTTTCAACATCCTTATTTAGGAATCAGAATAGCTCCAATTATTTGTTATGAATCCGTTTTTGGAGAATATGTTTCTAATTTTTTTAAAAAAAATGTGGATTTAATGGCTATTCTTACAAACGATGGATGGTGGGGCTTTTCGCAAGGACATAAACAACATATGTATTACGCTAGGATTAGAGCAATTGAAAATAGAAAATATATAGCTAGATCTGCAAATACAGGAATTTCTTGTTTTATTGACGAAAAAGGAGAAATCATTTCGTATATTCCTTATGGAAAAGAAGGGGTGTTATATAAAAAAATACATCTTAATAAAAAGAAAACTTTTTACATTAAATACGGAGATTTCATTTCAAAAATAAGTTTATTGACAGTAATTATAATTTTATTATACCCCATCACGTATAATTTGTTATCACAGATCAAAAAAATCTAAAGTTGTTTCATTAATATCATTCAAATTTTTATTTTTCAAATATGCCTCACCTATATGATTAATAATATCGTTAGCTATAATAGATTCTTCGTTTAATTTTTTTGAGGCAATATCTCCTGATAATCCGTGTAAATAAACTCCCATGATGCATGATTCTTTTGGAGAAAATCCTTGGGATAAAAAACTCATGATCATTCCAGTAAGAACATCTCCACTCCCTGCTGTTGCCATTCCTGGGTTTCCTGTACTATTAAAGTACAGATCCCCATTAGGTGTTGAAATAACGGAATGTGCTCCTTTTAATACAATAAAAATTGTATATTTTTTAGACATTTCTTTTAAAAGATGCAATTTTTCATAATCATTTTTCCATGATTTAGATAATCTTTGAAATTCTTTTGGATGAGGAGTAAGAATAGTTTCTTTTGGAAGAAGATCTAATAATTGTAATTGATGTGACAATATATTTATAGCGTCTGCGTCAATTACCATTGGTATTTTTTTATTTTTTAATAAAAAAGATTCTAGAGCATATACAGTTTTAGGATGAACTCCCATTCCCATTCCAATTCCTATTGCGTTGATATTTTTATTAGAAATTACGATATTACTAATATAATGTTCTTTTATATCTGTATTTACAATAGCCTCTGGAAGCGTATTTTGTATAATTTGATATCCGCAATAAGGAACATATACACTTAATTTTCCTATTCCAGAACGAAAACTAGCAGTTGCGGAAAGGACAACAGATCCTATCATTCCAAAACTTCCACCTATAATCATTCCATGACCATAATTTCCTTTATGTGAAAATTTTTTTCTTATTTTTTTCTTATATATAGTATGAATATAGGCATTATCTATATAATAATTATGAACTTGTATTTTTCGAATAAAATCAATTTTCCATCCAATATTTATCAAATACCACTTTCCAACATAATTTTCATAATCTGGTAATAAAAAAGATAATTTTGGAACTTGAAAAGTCAAAGTGTGAGTAGCTTTGATTATTCCCTCAAAATTTTCATGATTTTTTTCAATAAAAAGTCCAGATGGAACGTCTATGGATATAACCGCTTTAAATTTTTTTTTGTTAATATAACGAAAAAAATGTTTCCAATATTGATGAATTGGACGGTTAAATCCTATTCCAAAAATAGCATCAATAAGATAACTTTCTTGATTAAGAATAGGAAATTTCGATCCTTCATTAATAGTTAAAAAACTTATTTTATGTTGTAATATTTTATTTTTATTGATTAAAAATTCATTTGAAAAATGATTGGAAATATTTAGTTCATATATAGAAACTGTGGCTCCGCATGAATATAACATATAAGACAAAGAAAGCCCATCCCCTCCATTATTTCCATTTCCTACTAACACTATAAATGGAATTTTTTTAATTTTTAAATATTTATTGTTAATAATCCAATCAAAACAACCTTTAGCTGCTCTTTCCATTAATTGAACATAAGAAATTGATTCAGAATCAATACAATATTGATCTGCTTTTCTAATTTGATCTAAAGAAAGAATTTTCATTTTTTTTAAATGAATTTATTATTTTTAATTTTGTTTCTATTTTAATCAGATTAGATTATGAAACCTGATTAATATCAGCAAATATAAAACGATTAATCTAGATGGCCGAGTATAATTTGCCCCTTCCAGCCATGGGTGAAAGTATAGCTGAGGCTATTATCATTCGTTGGTTAAAAGAAGAAGGGGATTCTGTAAAAAAAGAAGATATTTTGGTAGAAATAGCTACAGATAAAGTAGATTCCGAAATCTCTTCACCTGTAAATGGTATCTTAAAAAAGAAATTATTCGCTCCTAATGAAGTTGCTAAGGTAGGAAGTTTCATTGCGATTTTAGAAACGGAAGAACAATTTTCTTTAGAAAAAGTTCCAATAATAGAAAAAAATAAAAAATATTTTTACTCTCCTCTTGTACGTACTATTGCTCATAGAGAAGGAATTAGCTTATATGAATTAGATACAATAGAAGGTACTGGTAATAAAGGACGTGTCACTAAGAAAGATATACTGAAATATATTCGTTTCAAAAGAAATAAGATCATTATTCCCAAAAATGTTGTTACAAATAATGAAGAAATAATTGAAATGGATAGAATGCGTAGGATTACTTCAGAACATATGATGAATAGCAAAAATATTTCTGCACATGTTACTTCTTTTGTCGAAGCGGATGTTACTAATATAGTAAAATGGAGAGAAAAAATAAAAGATTCATTTCAGAAAAATACAGGAGAAAAATTAACCTTAATGTCCGTTTTTGTAGAATGTGTGGTGAAAGCTATAAAAGATTTACCTATGATAAATATATCCGTAAATGGAACAAACATAATCAAAAAAAGAAATATTCATATAGGACTTGCTACTGCCTTACCTAATGGTAATTTAATTGTACCTGTAATAAAAAATGCTGATTCTTATAATTTAGTAGGATTAATAAAAATTATTAATGATTTAATCAAAAGAGCTAAATCTAATCAATTAAAACCTGAAGAAACGCAAGGAGGAACTTATACTATTAGTAACATAGGAAGTTTTGGAAATCTTTTTGGGACACCAATTATCCATCAACCTCAAGTAGCTATTATGGCTATAGGTTTAATTCAAAAAAAATTGTCTATAATAGAAACCCCAGAAGGGGATTTCATAGGAATAAGACATAAAATTTATCTATCTCATTCTTATGATCACCGTGTTATAGACGGAGTTTTAGGTGGAGGTTTCGCTAAAAAAGTAGCTTTATATCTAGAAAAATTTAATTGTTATACAAAAATATAATATAAAAAACTATGAAAATCAGTTTTGATGCACTTATTGAAATTCCAAAAGGAAGCAGAAATAAATATGAGTTTGATAAAACAAATAATATGATTCGATTAGATCGAGTATTGTACTCCCCTATGAGTTATCCAACAGATTATGGTTTTATTCCAAAAACTCTTTCTATGGATGGAGATCCATTGGATGTATTAGTTTTTTTAACGGAACCTACCGTTCCTGGTTGTTTAATAGAGGTTAAACCTATAGGAATTTTTTTCATGACAGATGAAAAAGGTGATGATGAAAAGATTATTTGTGTTCCTGTTAAAGACCCTAATTATAATACTATAAATGATATTAACGAAATAGCTTTACATACTAAAAAAGAGATAGAACATTTTTTTTTGGTATATAAAGATTTAGAAAATAAAAAAGTGAAAATAGGAAATTGGAAAAATAAAAAAGAAGCTATTTCTGTATATAAACAATCTTGTTTGCGATATAAAAATAATTTAACGAAAATGTAATTCTTTTAATTTTTCTTTTTCTAAAAAAGATGGAGCATTTATCATTAAATCTTTTCCATAATTATTTTTTGGAAAAGCAATAAAATTTTTTATATTTTTATTTCCTTCTAAAAGATTAACCAATCTATCTAATCCAAAAGCGATTCCTCCATGAGGAGGGACACCATATTCGAAAGCCTTTATAAAAAAGCCAAATCTGGATTCTATTTCCTTTTTAGATAATCCTAAATATTTAAAAATTATATTTTGAATATTTTTATTATGAATACGTATAGATCCACTTCCAATTTCTATTCCATTTATAATCAAATCATAAGATTTAGAACGAATGTTTTTGGGATCTTTTTTTAATAAATAAATATCTTCTTCTTTTGGACTTGTGAATGGATGATGCACTGATTTATATTTTTTAGATTCTTCATCCCATTCTAATAGAGGTAAGTCCGTTATCCATAAAGGTTTAAAAATTTTTGGATTCTTCAAATTCAAAAATTCTGCTATTCTTAATCGTATTTTTCCAAGTTCTTCTCGAGTTTTTATTTTTTTTCCATAAGAAAAAAATAAAAAATCACCAGGGACAGCTTTAAAATATTTTATAAAAATTTTTATAACTTCCTCATTCAAAAAATTTTGATTAGAAAAAAGGAAAGTTTGATCATACAAATATTTTATCCAAAAAAAATTTTTATTTTCTATTTTTTTTAAAAAACAATCTATTTTTTCATATATACATTTTCTAATTTTAATTCCTATGACCAATTCTTGATTTTTCAAAAAATTTATATTTTCTTTTTTGGTTAAATCATTTAATTCTACAAAAGACATTCCGAAACGAATATCAGGAGAATCTGTCCCATACATTTTAATCGCATCATAATAAGAAATACAAGGAAAAGAATCTAATTGAATATTCTTAATCTTTTTGAAAATATGTTTGATAAAATTTTCAAAAAATGTTAATATATCATGAACTTCTACAAAAGACATTTCACAATCTATTTGTGTAAATTCTATTTGTCTGTCAGAACGAGAATCTTCGTCTCTAAAACATTTAACAATTTGAAAATACCTGTCTATTCCTCCTATCATCAACAATTGTTTAAATAATTGTGGAGATTGAGCTAATGCATAGAATTTATTAGTATATATTCTAGAAGGTACAACAAAACTTCTAGCTCCTTCTGGAGTATAATTTATTAATAAAGGGGTTTCTATTTCTAGAAATTTATTTTTAGAAAGAAAATTACGTGTTTCTAATGTCAAATTATGACGAATTATTAAATTATTTTTAATAGGATCCCTTCTAATATCAAGATACCGATAAATCATTCTAATCTCTTCATTTCCATCAGTTTTATCTTCTATAGTAAAAGGAGGAGATAAAGATGAATTTAACAAATCTATATGAGATACGTAGATTTCTATCTCACCTGTAGGTAAATTATAATTCTTAGATAATCTTTCTACAACTTTTCCTTTCACTCTAATTATAGATTCTTTACTTAAAAGAAGATTTTTTTTTACTGATTTTTTATAAATAATTAGTTGTGTAATCCCGAAATAATCCCTAATATCTATAAAAAATAAAGACCCAAAATTTCTTATTCTTTTGATCCATCCAGATAATATGACTTCTTTTCCAATATCTTTTTGACTCAATTCACCACAATTATGTGTTCTATACATACATTATTTTATTACTTGATTTCACTTTTTCTATCAGATAATTCTTCATATACTTCTATAATATCTCCAGATCTTATATTATTATAATTCTTGATTCCTAATCCACATTCATATCCTTTGGATACTTCTTTTACGTCTTCTTTGAAACGTTTTAGAGAAGTAAATTCTCCGTTATGAATCACTATTCCTTCTCGAATCAATCTTACTTTTGCTTGACGTAATAATTTTCCTTCTGTAACCATACATCCTGCTATAGTCCCTGCTTTTGTAATTTTAAATATTTCTCTGATTTCAGCATTTCCTAATATTTTCTCTCTAATATCGGGAGACAACATCCCATCCATAGCTTCTTGTATATCGTTAGTCACATCGTATATAATCGAATAAGTTCGTATTTCTATATTTTCTTTTTTTTCTATATTTTTAGCTCCAATATTAGGACGAACGTTAAATCCTATAATAATAGCATCTGAAGCACTTGCTAATAAAACATCGGATTCTGTAATTTGACCAACTCCTTTATAAATAATATTGACCATAATAGTATTTGTAGATAATTTTTGGAGAGCATCAGCAATGGCTTCTACTGATCCATCTACATCTCCTTTAATAATAATCTTTAATTCTTTAAAGTCTCCTAATGCTATCCGTCTTCCTATCTCATCCAATGTAAGATGTTTTTGAGCTCGTATATTTTGTTCTCTTTGTAATTGTTCTCTTCTAGAAGCTAACTGCTTGGCTTCTTTTTCATCTTTAAATATTTTGAATTTATCTCCAGCAGTAGGAGCTCCATTTAATCCTAAAATGGTAATAGGTTTAGATGGCCCTGCTGATAGAATAGATTTTCCTCGTTCATCTAAAATATTTTTTACTTTACCATGATGAATTCCTGCCAAAACATAATCCCCTATTTTTAATGTACCTCCTTGAATAAGTAAAGTTGTTATATATCCTCTTCCTTTATCTAAAGAAGCTTCTATAACTGTTCCTACGGCCGGTTTATTTGGATTGGATTTTAGATTCAATGATTGAGCGACTAAAAGGACTTTTTTTAATAATTCATCTATTCCAGTTCCTAACTTCGCTGATATTTCTTGTGTGATATACTTCCCCCCCCATTCTCTTACTAAGAAATTTAAATTTGCTAATTGTTCCCTAATTTTATCTGTATTGACATTAGATTTATCCATTTTATTGAAAACAAAAATAATAGGAACATTAGCCGCTTGAGCATGACTAATTGCCTCCTTAGTTTGTGGCATTACCTGATCATCAGCAGCTATCACTATAATAGCGATATCCGTTATTTGTGCTCCTCTAGCACGCATAGCAGTGAATGCTTCATGACCTGGAGTGTCTAAAAAAGTAATACTTTGATTATTGGAACATTCCACACTATAAGCTGCTATATGTTGAGTGATTCCACCAGCTTCCCCTGCAATAACATTGGTATTTCTAATATAATCTAACAAAGATGTTTTCCCATGATCCACATGTCCCATAACGGTAATGATAGGAGGTCTAGGTTTTAAATCTTCCTCTAAATCTTTATCCTCCTGAACCGCCTCTTCTAAATCCAATCCAACAAATTTTACATTAAATCCAAATTCATCTGCGACTAAAGTCAGTATCTCTGCATCTAATCTTTGGTTCATGGTCACCATAATACCCAAAGACATGCAAGACATAATTACATCAGTTGCGTTGACTTTCATCATAGATGCTAATTCATTAACTGTTGTAAATTCAGCTAGTTTTAGAATTTTTTCTTCTTTTTTATTTTCTATTTCATTTTTTATAAGTCTTTTTTCTTTTTTAGACTGACGTTTTTCTTTTCTAATTTTTGAAGCTTTCGATTTTACTCCTTTGTAGGATAATTTTTCCAAAGTTTCTTTAATTTGTTTTTTGATTTGTTCATCAGTAATTACCGATTTTTGTACATTTTTTTTATTTTTCGACTTTTCTGTTTTTTTATCGTTAGAATGTTTATGATTTAAATAATATTTCCTTTCTTTGTTCTGGTTTTGTTTTTTTCCTGTAATAACGTTTTTTATTTCCTCAATGAAAATTTCTTTTTTAATTCTTCTTCGTTTTTTTTTAATTTCAAATTTCGTTCTTTTTTTTTCAAATTGAGATAGATCTATCCTATCTCCTGTTAACATGACGCCATCTAGCTTTTGATAGATCGTATCAATATGTTCAGGTTTATTTTTAATTTTATTTACTATTTTTTTTTCTTTATGTTGATGTAAATTGTTTTTTTTTTCTTCTTCTTCTTGAGTTCCATGTTTTTTGTCTAATGTATCAATATCTATTTTTCCTATTTTTTTGAATCCCACTAATTTTTCTGATTTAGCACGTATAATTTTACAATTGTGAATGAGTTTTGACTTTAACAATTCTTTTTTTATTCTCTCTTTTTCCATTTTCTTTTGTAAAGAAATTTTCTCAGACTCATCTCGTATTTTCTTGTAACTTTGAAATTCGAGAACAAGAGATTTATATACTTGTTCTTCTATTTTTGCATTAGGATTATTTTCTATTTCAATTCCTTTTTTTTGTAAAAAACTAATTACTCTTTGTAAGGAAATATTAAATTTTGTTAATACTGTTTTTAATCTGATTTTATCAGTCATATAAAAATATAAAATATATTAGGAACAAAAATAAAAATATTAAAAGGAAAAAATTATGTATTTATATTTAATTCTTCTTCAAATTCTTTTCTCAATATGGAAAATACTTTATCAATGATTTTTTCTTCAAGATTAGTTCGTTTACTTAAATCGTTTTTCCTGTAATTTAAAACAGATTTTGCGGTACTTAAACCTACTTTATGAAATTTTTCCAAAACTTCTGATTCTATTTCATCAGAAAATTCTGTTAATTCTACATCGTCTTCATAAGGAAAATCTCTGAATATATGGATTTTGTATCCGGTCAATTGACTCGCTAATTTTATATTTTGTCCTCCTTTTCCAATTGCTTTCGATATTTCTTCTATTTTTACATATACGTTTACATATTTATGTACTTCATTAATTTCCATCATAGAAACTTTTGCAGGACTCAAGGATCGCATTATATATAATTGTGTATTAGAAGTATAATTAATTACATCAATATTTTCATTTCTTAATTCTCTAACAATAGGATGAATTCTAGAACCTTTCATCCCGACACAAGCTCCTACTGGATCTATCCGGTCGTCATAAGATTCTACAGACACTTTCGCTTTTTCTCCTGGAATACGTGCTACCTTTTTTACTGTAATCAATCCATCAGAAACTTCTGGAATCTCTAACTTAAAAAGTTCTTCTAAGAAAGACTCATCCTTTCTAGTAAGAATAGCAAAAGGTTTATTATCTTTCCAGTCTACTCGTTTAACTAAAACTCTGACTGGATCTCCTTTTCTAAAAAAGTCATTTGGAATTTGTTCTTGTTTAGGTAAAACCATCTCATTTTGTTCATCGTCTCTCATAATTATTTGCTTGGGCAAAATGTGATATACTTCTACATTAATGATTTCTCCTATTTTATTTTTTAATTTTTTATAAGTATTTGTATTATCATATTCATTAATTTTGGAAAGTAAATTTTGCCTTAAAGATAAAATAGATCTTCGTCCTAAAGATTGTAATTCAACTTTTTCTGTCACCTCTTCCCCGATTTCAAAATCGGGTTCTATTTTTTTAGCTGTAGATAATTCTATTTCCTTATTTATATCTTTTACTTTTCCATCTTGTACAACTACACGGTTTCTCCATATTTCTAAATCCCCTTGATCTGGATTTACAATAATATCATAATTTTTTGATGATTCATATTTCTTTCTTAAAACACACCGTATAGATTCTTCCAAAATGGCCATAAGACTCACTCTATCTATATTTTTTTCATATTTGAAATCTGAAAAAGAGTCTATTAAAGCTTCATTGTCCAT